>DETS01000031.1:15988-105386 GCA_002361735.1 Lachnospiraceae bacterium UBA3282
GGAAGCCCATGAAGGTATCGGTGAACTTGTAGTCGAACTTGCCCTCGATAGACTCTTTGTACATATCCTTCGGCACGGAGTTATTGATGTCGAGCAGGGTCACGATATCGTCACTTACCGCCTCGCCGATGAACTCACTCAAGCAGCCGTAGATATCCACTTCACAAGATACCGGAATGCCTCTGCCGGTCAGACGGCTGTTCACAAAGCAGGGAACGAAACCGAACTGGGTCTGGAATGCGGGCCAGCACTTTCCTGCGATTGCCACATATTCACGATAGCCCTTGTGCTCCTCTACCCAGTCAAGCAACGTCAGTTCGTACTGCGCAAGCTTGGGCAGAATCTCGGGCTTATTATTGCCGGCACCAAGCTCCGCTTCCATATCCTTTACGACCTCAGGAATACGGGAATCGCCCGCATGCTTATTGAACGCCTCAAACAAGTCAAGCTCGGAGTTTTCCTCGATCTCCACGCCCAGATTGTAAAGCTGCTTAATGGGTGCGTTGCAGGCAAGGAAGTTAAGCGGTCTGGGACCAAAGGATATGATCTTTAAGCTGGAAAGCCCCGCGATTGCACGAGCGATCGGAATAAACTCGTGGATCATGTCTGCACAGTCCTCAGCATCCCCCACGGGATACTCGGGAATGTAAGCTCTCACATTTCTGAGTTTTAAGTTATAGCTGGCATTGAGCATACCGCAGTAAGCATCGCCGCGTCCCTGGATCAGATCGCCCTGAGACTCCTCAGCGGCAGCCACAAACATCTTGGGACCTTCGAAATGCTTTGCAAGCAGAGTCTCGGAAATCTCCGGGCCAAAGTTGCCAAGATATACGCAAAGAGCGTTACAGCCGTTGTCCTTGATATCCTTCAGAGCGTTCACCATATCGATCTCGCTCTCAATGATGCAGACAGGGCACTCATAAATGTCAGCTGCGTCATATTTTTTCTTGTAAGCCTCCACCAGAGCCTTTCTCCTGTTGACTGCCAAAGACGCCGGGAAACAGTCACGACTCACTGCCACGATACCAATTTTTACTTTGGGTAAATTGTTCATTTGCTATATCCTCCTTCTTTTAACCGGTGCTGCCGGTAAATGTGTTACTTATTTATTATTATAACATGAAAATGCCTCTTTGGACATTCTTCAACCTATTACTCACGGATATCTAAATTTTTGCCTACCAGTCCGATGTGCGAACCCGCGTCAAGCCCGCCTTCCGCATGACCGATCAGCCACTTGTTCTGTGCGGTGATCAGGGAATCTTCCCAACCCTCATGCTTTTCCTTCAGCGGATAGTTGGTGCCCGCCGGCAGCACGATGCCTACCTTGAAGCCGCCCTCGTTTGCGCTGCAGGGCGCATAGTGCAGAGTCGTCGCGTAAAGCTCTACCGCCGTGCCCGCTTCTACCAAATAAGCCTCCATCTTTGCGGTCTCATACTTGAAATCGTCGGTGATATCCTGCTGCATGCCCACGATCAGCACCGCATCGGTCGCCGCCACATTGATTTCCGAACTCCTGTGGTACTCGATGGCATTCAGCTTATAATTGTGACCGTTGCAGTAGCCTACCTCGATCGGCAGCTCGCCGTAGGTTCTTCTCTGTAATGCTTTAGCAGCCTTTGTCGCTTCCAGCGCTGCAATGGAAGGCTCGTAAGCTACCCCCTCGGGCAGCGGCGTCTCCTTTTTGATCGCCTCCACCAGATCGGTGAAATCAATTCCCTCTACGACTCTGCCATACTTACGAAATGACGGGTCTGTCACTTTTTTGATCTCCATTTTTCCTCTCCCTTCTTTCTATTAGTGAATCTTCTTAAACAGCTCCTTGCAAGCCGGATAGATCTGCTTAAACTGCTGATATCTCTTTTCGTATTTTTCCACCAGCGCGGGTTCCGGCTCCACCGTATCCACGATCTTTACGATTTTAGATGCCGCTTCCTCGACGCTTGCATACTCGCCGCAGGCAACCGCCGCCAGCATCGCGCCGCCCATGGCGGGACCTTCTTCGCTCTCGATCACATCCACTTTCAGATTCATGATATTGGCGATCATCCGCTTCCACAGCGGGCTCTTTGCGCCGCCGCCGCAGATCTTCGTGCGCTCGATATGGATACCGAGAGACCTCGCCACCTCCAAAGAATCTCTGAGCGCAAAGGCTACGCCTTCCAGCACTGCCTGCGTCATATCCGCCCGCGTGCTGTCCATGGTCATGCCGATGAAGGTGCCTCTCGCGTCGGGATCGTTATGCGGGGAACGCTCACCCATCAGATAAGGCAGGAAATACACATGGTTTTCACCCAGCTTATCGTCCGTGATCGCCTTCTGCTCGTCCGCATATTTTTCGGTGCCGATGATATCGTCCATCCACCACTTATTGCAGGACGCCGCGCTTAGCATGCAGCCCATCAGATGATAATGCCCGTCCGCATGGGCAAAAGCATGGAGGGCATTGAATTTATCCACCCCGAATTTATCGGACGAAATAAAGATGGTACCGCTGGTGCCAAGGGAGATATTGCACATGCCGTCTCCCACGGTGCCCGTGCCGACAGCCGCCGCCGCGTTGTCACCGCCGCCCGCAGCCACCTTGACATTCTCGGGAATGCCAAGCTCTTTTGCGATTTCGGGAAGCACCGTCCCCACGGTCTCGTAACTTTCATAAATCTTTGCCAGCTGTTCTTCTTTCACGCCGCAGATCTCGCACATCTCCTTCGACCAGCAGCGGTTCTTTACATCAAACAAAAGCATTCCCGAAGCGTCGGAAACGTCCGTACAGTGTACGCCTGTCAGTTTGTAAGCAATGTAGTCCTTGGGGAGCATGATCTTTTTGATCCTCGCAAAGTTCTCAGGCTCCTTATTCTTGACCCACAGCACCTTCGGCGCGGTAAATCCGGTAAAGGAGATATTCGCCGTATACGCGGACAGCTTATCCTTACCGATCACGTTATTCAGATAATCGCATTCTTCCGTGGTCCTGCCGTCATTCCAAAGGATCGCCGGACGAATCACTTCGTCCTTTTCATCCAAAATGACCAGTCCGTGCATCTGTCCGCCAAAGCTGATGCCCGCCACCTGGCTCTTATCCACGCCTGCGATCAGTTCCTTAATACCCGCAATGCTCTGCTCGTACCAGTCCTCCGGCTTCTGCTCCGACCAACCCGGATGCGGAAAATATAACGGATATTCCTTTGATACAATATTGACGATTTTCCCGCTTCCTTCCATCAAAAGAAGCTTAACCGCGCTGGTTCCCAAATCCACTCCAATATACAGCATAGCAAACCTCCACTCTTTCCGACAATTTTCCCGTGCCCGTGCACGATTCTTCTGTTTCCATGATAAGCCGTCCCATCGATAAAAGCAATACCGTATATTTTTTTCGTAACTTTATACAAAATACGGCGGAACGCATTGTCTATTTCCACTTGATATGTTAAAGTGCTGTTATCAAAGATGAAACCGGAAAAAGGAATCCTGCCATGGCAACCATTAAGGAAATCGCCGCTCTCGCGGGCGTATCAAGGGGTACGGTAGACCGTGTCTTAAACCACCGCGGCGACGTGAATCCCCAAACAGAAGAAAAGATCATGCAGATCATACGTGCCCTCGATTATAAGCCAAACAAAGCGGGCATCGTCCTTGCTGCCCAGAAAAAAAATCTGAAACTGGGTGTGGTTCTGCTTGGCGCCGGTACTCCTTTCTTTGACGATGTCCTGATGGGCGTGCACGAAAAAACAGCGGAGCTTGCAGGCTACAACTGCAGCGTTCTCATAAAGCAGACCGAATACAGCCTGAAAGAGCAGCTTGACGCCATAGATGCCCTGCTTGCGGAAGGGATAGGCGGTCTTGCCATCTCTCCTTACAACGACAACAGCGTACGGGAAAAAATCGACAGTCTTTCTGCCGCAGGGATTCCCGTGGTCACCTTAAATACCGATATCGAAAATTCCAGCCGCCTCGCCTATGTCGGCAGTAACTTTTACCGTTCCGGCGAGGCAGCGGGCGGTTTGATGCGTCTGATGACAAAAGGCGAGGTGCGTGTGGGCATCGTTTCCGGCTCACAAAATATTCTCTGCCATACCGAGCGGATCGCGGGATTTGCCCATATCATTGAAGCATCCCCCGATATCCGCATCGTGGATACCGTCAACAACAGCGATGACGACGAGATCAGTTTTCGGCTGACCCATAAGCTTCTCACAGACCATCCCGAGATCAACGCCTTTTACTTTACCGCAGGCGGCGTATACGGCGGCTGTCAGGCGATCGAAACGTCGGTGCGCAAAAATGACATATGTGTCATAACAAACGATCTGGTCCCCACGACGCGGGAATACCTGCAAAAAGGGCTGATTGCCGCAACCATCTGCCAGCAGCCTTTTCAGCAGGGTTTTCTCCCCCTCTCCATCCTCTTTTCCTATTTGGCGACCGGGGAAATGCCCGCCGCAGAACATCATTATGTGGATGTGGACATCCGGATTCGGGAAAATCTGCTGCCTTAACCGCCGGCTGTCAAAAAACCGTTCTATACAAAAACCTGCCGTTTTGATATACTGGCAATAGAAACGGCATACAGGAATCGGCAATCCGACACGATGCGAAAGATGTATGGCGCAGATCAAGCCGGGAACCAAAATCTGACACTTGAAAGGATCAGCGTGAATCATATGAGTAAGAAAAAAGCAGTCGTCTCTCTCGGACATGAGGCGCTTGGCTATACAACATTGGAACAATGGGACGCCGTCAAAGTGACCGCCAAAGCCCTGGCGGATCTGGTGGAAGCCGACTACCAGCTCACCATCACCCACTCAAACGGCCCCCAGGTCAGCATGATCCACAAAGCCATGACGGAACTGAGAAGGGTCTACATCGACTACACCCCCGCGCCTATGTGTGTCTGTTCCGCCATGAGCCAGGGATATGTGGGCTATGATATCCAAAATGCGCTCCGCGCCGAACTCCTTGGCCGCGGTATCGTAAAAACCGTCGGCACGATTCTGACGCAGGTCACCGTGGATCCCTACGACGAGGCCTTCTATGAGCCCACCAAGGCAATCGGACGCTATATGTCCGCCGAGGATGCACAAATCGAGATCAAGAAGGGCAATTATGTGCAGGAAGAACCCGGCAAAGGTTTCCGCCGTGTGGTGGCGGCGCCCCGTCCGATCGAGATCGTGGAAATCGACGCCATCCGCGCGCTGGCTGAGGCTGACCAGGTCGTCATTGCCTGCGGCGGCGGCGGTATTCCCGTCATTGAGCAGAATCATGTCCTCAAGGGCGCTTCCGCCGTGATCGAGAAGGATTCCATCGCCGGAAAGCTGGCGGCAGAGCTCAACACCGACGAATTGATCATTCTCACAAGCGTTCCCTGTGTATACAAACAGTTTGGGCAGCCCGGGCAGGAGGCCATCGCCTCCCTCACCGTAGGGCAGGCAAAAGAGCTCTGCGCACAGGGCGAATTTGGGGAGGGCACCATGCTCCCGAAGATCGAGGCTGCCATCACATATCTGGAGGCGAATCCACAGGGGAAGGTGCTGATCACTTCGCTGGGGGATGTGAAAGAGGCGTTGAAAGGGAGAAGTGGGACGGTGATTACGGCGTAGGATGTATAATAAGACGGGCTTTGTGGCATCCTGCCGTCACGAAGCAAAACTCGTGCAGAAAATGCTCACGCATTTCTGCCCTCAAACAGTTGCTTCGTAACTTGCAGGTATGCCAGCAAAGTCCGTCGGATAGATATTGTCTACATTCAGAAGTCTGTTGCGTAATTCACTGATATGCTGTAAAGCCCGTCAGGATAGATATTGATCTCGCATTTGAGCGATTGTAATAATCACCGCCCCGATTAGGATGCAGAAGTCGGAAATGTTGAAAACGATGCGGCTGATGCGGGGATTTTTAACGGGGAAGCTGACGTAATCGACGACGTATTTCCGTGCAAGACGGTCATAGGTGTTGCTGTAAGCGCCGCCGAGGAGAAAGGCAAGCCCTGTTTTTAGGGCAGTATTCCCCCGAAAGGTAAAAGTAGAAAGGAAAATCACCGTCATCGAGAGTGTCAAAAGCAGGGAAAGTGCGGCTATCATTCCCTGCTTTTTTGCGCCCAGATCAAGGAAGGCGCCTTTGTTGTGGTACTTTTTGAGCAGGAGCCTGCCGTTGCAGAGGGACTTGATTTCTCCCTCCTCCAGCTTATTTTCAATCTTATTTTTTAAGAGCAGGTCCAACACAAAAATCCCTGCTGCCAAAATCGCGCACAAAACTGTGACCATACAGTTCCTCCTCGCTCCATTCCCAACCACGAAATCTCAGCGGAAATTTTTCACAAAGCAGCCTTTACCGCAAATGCTTAGAAGTTCTTCTCGCGCTTTCCAAACTGCGAAAGCACCCGCAAACTCCTGCGCAAGGTAATGAGGAGCGGATGCGGCACCCCGTTTTTCTTGAGCGCGAGAAAACCCTCCCGAAAAGAAACCAGATAATTTTTCAGGCCGGCATTGCTCGTCCCGCCGTAGAACATCGCAACCAAGATATCCGGTACATATGCCAACACATTTTTCTCATCCTTTAAAAAGCGCACTATGAACTCGTAGTCCGCCGCGCAGCGGTAGGACGTGTCGTAAAGACCATACTTCTCGTATACCTCGCGCCGCAAAAACAGGGTCGGATGCCCGGGCATCCAGCCTTCTGCCAGCCTTCCCTGTCCCATACGCCACTCTCTGACCACACGCTCTCCCTCTACATAAACCAAATCGGCGTGTGCACCGACACAGCCTTCTTTGCCCTGTTCGATCGCAGCCAAAATGCGTGTTACCGCGTTTGGTTTACATAACTTATCGTTGCAGACAGCGATCACATCCCCGGTACTCATACGAAACGCTTTGTTCATCGCATCATAGAGCCCTTCGTCCGGCTCCGAGACCCAGCGCACCAAAAAACCCTGCCGCTCTTTTGTCCGCGCGGCAAACGCTTTGATCAATTCCACCGTGCCGTCCGTCGATCCGCCGTCCACGACCACTACCTCGAGATCCGGGTAGTCCTGTTCCTCGATGCTCTGCAGGGTGATGGGAATCGTCTCTTTCACATTGTAGACCGTCACCAACAGGGAAACTCTCATGTTATTCCCCTCCATTCGGCGCCGCCGCCCAGGAGAGCGCCTCCTCCAGACTGTCCGCACCCAGAATTTTCAACATAAATCCGGTGTAATCTTTTGCCCGGTCTGTGTCGATGTAACGGAAAACATCTTTAATATATTTCCCCGTATGGTCGTACTCGTATACGCCAAAAGAAAGTCCCGCCTTCACTTCTTCCGGTGCATCCGTCTGGCGGTTCATCAAAAAGGCGTCCACATAGGGATTGGCTTCCACAATATAATAGCAGTAAGCAAAGGCTGCCGCCTGCAAACGCTCGCCCGAGCCGGAAGAAAATCCCAGTTCTGTGATCGTAACACTGCGCACCTCCCCGCTTCTGTCCAAATATGCCTCCTCCGAGAGCATGTCCGTCAACACGTTCAGATTCATCACTGATAAATGCGGCGCCTCCCTCGTCTTGTCATACTCCTGAGACCAGTAGTTTACTCGGGTCAGCGGCTCCGGATAGGGATGGATCGCGATGCCCCAGTCATAGTTGCCGTGGGCGAGCGCCGCCGTATTAAAAGCTTCAAGCACATCCTTTCCGTTAAAGAAATTTTTGTTATCGCCTTCGTTGCTGTTCCAGGCATGGTCAATACTGAAATAAACCCGTGCGCCCGCATAATGACTTTTCACCGCCTGATAAAAAATACGCATGGATTTTTCAAAGGTCTCCGTATAATGCACCACATCCCTTGTATCCATATAATTCCAAACCCGATTCTGGTTGATCTCATTGGCGATCACCCAGCTATGTACCATACCATGCGCACCGCTCGAATACCGTTCCGCGAGAAAGGATGCCACAGCCTCAAGCGTCCTTACACCTCTTTCCTCGGCCGTATTGAACATATAATAGTACGCGCCGCTCTCCTGCTTCCTTGCCTCCGGATGGATCAGTTCGAGATGCTCCTCATTCCAATCATTTAACACTACTGCCGTAGCGCTCATTCCCTTATCCGACAGATAAGTGAACAGCCCGTCATAACCGTTGATCGCCGCCCCGTTAAACAGATAATTCTTTCCCCGATAAGTATAGGTGATCGTGGGAAATGTCGGATCTGCCGTTTCCCCCATAATATGAGAAAGCGGAATATTGTAGATCGTATGTTTCACGCCCAGCTCCGTCAGTTCCGGAGTGCCAAGCATGGTGGGATCTAAGAGCAGTCCCTTTTTGGAAGCAAGCTCCGGATAAGCATTCTGATTCTTGGCAAGTGCTTCCGGATTGGACAGGTAAATGCTCTTTCCAAGCTGCACAAAATTTTCATCTATCTTGAGAGCAGGAATAAATCTGGAAAACAGATAAGTCTCCCGATAAGGAAACACCGTCTCCCACGCTCTGTCCTTTCTTGCTCTGGTGACAGGTTCCTGACTGAGCGCGTCCGCGTCTTCTTCCCATTCCTCCGCAGCAAACAAATATATATAGGCGTCATCGCTTGCCGGAATCAGCGGCATATCGAGAGAAAAGCGCAGTCTCTTTGTCTCAGCGTCATAGACCAGCGAAACATCCATCGCAAAGTCGGACAGTTCTTCTGCCGACAGGATCGTCTCTCCCGCTGTCAGATCATCCAAAACTTGCGCGTGCTCATCAAGCGTCCATGTTTTTCCCGTATCCGCCCCCGCCTGATCGGTGCTGACAGGCACCTCCTTACGCCCACAGGCTATGAGCATTGCTACCGTAAAAAGGCACCCTGCCAACAAAAGATACACGGGACGTCGTTTCCCTTTTCGGTCTCTTTCCATGTTAGAACCTCCCGCGCTCATTCATAATTCACCATAATCGCTACCTGAGGCGGCGCATCGATGGCATCCGACACCGTCCTGTCGCCTCGCTTTATCTGCTTATAAATTTCAAAAAAATGGGTGACGGGTATCTCCTTAAACCGCCACTCCGTATCCACCACGGGAATTGCAGCGCAGCCTTCCTCCACGCCATAGCGCTTCACCTGCCCGGCATCTTCCTCAGACCAGCCTCCCGCCGCGTAATATTCATCCAAGGCATCCGTCACTGCCGTACCGATATTTTTGACTGCACTGGTCAAAATGCGATCCGAAACCCTGCTCTGATCCACATCCACACCGATCATCAAACCGTCCTGCGCTTCCGCCGCCTCCAGGACAGACTCATACAGACCACCGCCGCAGGCAAAAATAATCTGCGTGCCATTCTCATACCAGGAAGCCGCTTTTTCCCGCACCGCGATATCAGCAGAAAAACTGTCTGCATACCAGTAGTTGACCGTTACATCCGTAAGCGACAGATCCTTTGCCGCCGCATTGATTCCCTGCAGATAGCCATATCCGTAACGAAGGACGGGGGGCTCCTCCTTCCGATATCCCATTACGGGATCCGCATGCGGAACGTCAATAAATGCCCCGCCGATAAAGCCAAGATTCCGATATCCCTCCCAAACCGCCATATAGCCTGCCAGATATCCGGCCTGCTCCTCATGAAACAGGATACAATGTACATTCTCCGCAATTGGCTCCTCCTCGTCCGCCGCGTTGTGCGGCACGGCATCCACCAGCAGAAAAGAAGTCTGCGGATAAACTCCTGCCAGCCTGCTTACCGCCTCGCCAAACCTGTATCCCGCGCAGACAATGATCCCGGCGCCATCCTGCGCCGCCCGCTCCATCTGTTCGCCGTAACTTTCACTATCCTCCGGATCGGCATTGTAATAAGAATAGGAAACGCCGGCTCCCAGCGCATACATCCGCACACCATTGTAAACAGCTTCATTGTAAGCGCCGTCCTCCACATTGCCGTCCGTCAAAAGAGCGATCTCCCCACCCGTCTCACTGTAATCACCGTAAGGATCCTCAAACATCTTATCCACCGCTTCCCGCCAGGTGGTCATCTCGTCTCCGTCTTCATCCGCATCCTGCCCCTGCATCCCGGTCTCCTCCGCCGGTTCGCCAACTGCAGTCTCACCGGGTGCCGCCGTCTCACTGGCCGGCGTGCCGCATGCCGTCAGCGCACCAAGCATAAGGAGGCACAACAGGATCATGTTCGCTGTCACGCTTTTGATTCTGTTCATTATGATTCTACGCTTCCCGCACTCTGTCATCTTATACTCCCATTCAAGGTGTTAAAAATATCCGCTCCTTTCAAGATACCACAAGTGGGGAAAATCAGCAAGGTTTCTGTAACCACCGCGCTAACTTACTTCAAATATTTTGTAAAAGTAAGCCGGGAAATCCCTTTCAGGTTCTCGGCTTACCACACAAATCTTGCTATTTACTTAGGCATCCTCATCGCTTACAACATCCATATTCATTTCGAGTTTATAGTAAATATCAATGTCTCGAATAATTTCATCAATATCCTGTTCCTCAAGATCATAAACCCACTGCTGCAATTCTTCCTCCTTGATTGCATCAAGGCGATATCCAAAATATACTTTTATATTTCTATAATGATTTTTAAGAACCGCGTAACTTATTATTTCAAATATTCTCGCTTCCGCATTTTCAGTGAGCAAATCGTTTATCTGCTTTTTCTTCTCAGTATAATCCGTTAATTCTTTCATTTTCTGCAAGGTATTAAGCAACTCATGATCCTTAGCCATAAGCAGCTCCACATATTTCTCAATCACCTTACAGCAAGTTTTACTAATATCTCTCTGTCTGACATATAAGTAATCAATATGTAATAGATATTTGCCATTATCTATAATAATCAAATCATTAGTAATCTCTGGAAATTTGTTCCTAAATTCACCATTTACACGAGAATTTAATGCGTGATTCTGGAGTTTACTGCCACCATACAGCCCACGATAATAATTGAAAAGGCGCGTATAGTCATAACCGCCAAACTCTCTATATTTATCCGGCTTGTTAAAGAAATCATCACAGTAAAGATAAAGAATTGAATAGATTGCATAGATATTTGCAAGACTATGTCTCGTTTTGCTATCTCCATGTACCGCCTTCATTTTTTTATCAAGATACTGTAACAACATACTTTCTTCATAAATCTGTTGAAAATCCTCCGGAAAATCTTCCTTCAATATTTCCCTGATAAAATCTTCTGTTATTTTCATTCCCCTTTACCCTCTTACATATTTCGATTTAGCCTTTGTCTTACGTGCCTTTTGCTTAATGAGTATTTTCCCATTATGTTCTTTCGCAATACCCGTACGACGCAATCCTATTTCGTAATATTCTTCGTTCATCTCTATACCGATACTAATCCTGCCTAATTTAGCAGCAACGGCTGACGTGGTAAAAGAACCTGAAAACGGATCCAGCACAACATCTCCCAAATTAGTCGAAGCCTTTATGATTCTTTCAAGCAAAGCCTCCGGTTTTTGCGTCGGATGATTTTCGTATTCATCCATTTTAAAGCGCACACGGTTAAATTCCCAAACATTTCCGGGAACCTTTTCAGTATTATAAGGCTGTGGTGGATTTTTTCTATAATCAATCAATTTACGTTTAGCGCCTGTCTTCGCCTCCACCAAGATATCATCATGATTAAAAATATATTTTGCTTTCGCGCTTTTATTGATCATCAATATCGGTTCATATAATGATCCATATATTTTTCTGCTCTGCACACCAGAACTATCATATGCCCAAACAATTCTACAAAGGACATTATACTTTTCTGAAACATAAACATCCAAATATGGCATATGCTGCGTTGCCGTCATAAAATACATCGTTCCATCATCTGCCAGAACGCGCAAGCACTCATCAATCCACTTCTTGCACCATTCAATATAAATCTGTACGTTTTCCCATTTATCTTTATTGTTTCCAAAATCTTTTCCAATATTATAGGGCGCATCTGCAAATATAAGATTAACCGACTTGCTTTTCAGATGTTTCAATACCTCTAAACAATCACCCAAAATAGCCATAGAATCATGGCTATGTTTTTCTTCAAAGCCATTCTTATCCGTAAATAGACTATTAAAATCAAACGGCTGCAATATTGGAAAAGAAAGAGCGGCCTTATTGCAATCTGTAACATTTTCTTCCTCTCGTACCGAAACTGTAGTCATAAAGTCTAATGTTAACTGAACCGGCTCTTTCATATCCTCTCACCCTTTTTCATTATCGTATCAATAATACCCTTCTGACAAAATCCAGCATCGAACATATTGTATCACATTTCTATTCTTTCCTCAATAGAATAGCTTCGTTGAAAAGGCTTGGAAAGGCTTAAATCCTCGCCAACGTCTCAAACGTTCCGCTGATATCAATGCGTCCGTAACCCCAGCGCCTGTCGGGGTAAATAAGATTCCCCGTCCGACTCGCGCCCTGGATCAGGAAACTTTTCGTCCCTCGGCTGTCCAGCGCCGGCGCGTTGCCGCGCACGACTGCCCACTCCAAAAACTGTGCCACACAGCCTGCCGCCAGCGCTGCCGCCAGACTGGAACCGCTCTGTTCTCCAAAGATCGTGGGGACCCGCACGCCGGGTGCCGAAAGTTCCGGTTTGATAACGCCGCTCCTGGTATAACCTCTCCCGGATGACGCATACCAACTGTCCGCATAACTGTCATAGGCGGAAACTGTGATCACCTGGGAGGCATTCGCCGGCTCTGTCAGCGTCGTGTCAGGAGATGGCGTCAAAAAAGTCACAGGATGTTCCAGAAAGTCATCTATCGGAAGCCACATATGAAAAACACCCCTGCCCCGCATCATTCTGGTAGCCGGCTGTACATCCACCGTCCAGATACCGGGCGTCGGATTTTCAAACCGCATGAACACCAGCGGATCCCCCGCGTCCCGCTCCACCAGCACGATACCGATCTGTATCCTGGTCCTCTCAAAGATAAAGGAAACCTCTCTGTTGATGCCGTTCCTGAAATCTATGATCGGCGACACTTCGCCTCCGGGGGAGCGGATCTGAACGGCGTAGGCGTCCGGCAGGCTTCCCCAAAGCTCCGCGCAGAACCCCTTCATTGATTCCTCCACACGCAGCTCCACACTTTTGGGCATGGCACCGTCATAATGGTGCTCTCTGTCGCCCTCGTTGCCTCCGCAGACGACCACCGCACGGCTCCTGCGGCCCGCCACGATATCCAGATAGGAAGCCAGCGACGAGGTACCGTCATGACTTCCCATGTTCGTTCCAAGTCCGATAACGATCACCACAGGCCTGGTATAAGCCACCGCCATCCGCTGAAGATAATTTACCGCCTCCATGATATCGTTTTCCTGATAAGCCGCCGCCTCATCATCGATCAGATAATATTCCCGCAGGTAAGATTTGGCGCCCTTTAACTTGACCACCGCAATATCCGCCCTTGGCGCCGCACCGCGAAACGCAAGGCCCTGATCTAAAATACTTCCTGCCGCCGCAGATGCCAGGCTCGTGCCATGGCCATTCGTGTCGGTCGAGGGCACAATGGACAACGGCGACTCCGACGCCAGCGCCCTGTCGATATCCGCACGCTTATACTCCGTTCCGTAAAGAAAGCCTTCCGGCGGCTCCCCCGTCTGTATGGTCTGATCCCAGATGGAGACGATACGGGTCCTCCCGTCCTCCCGTCTGAACACATCCTCCTGATAACGGATCCCCGTGTCGATAAATCCGATAATAACGCCGCTGCCCTGCAGGGCAAGCGGCGGTTCCTGTATCCTGATATTTCCCATTGCCGTAAGGCAGGAGAGATCGAAACTCAAACCTTCCGTCTGCATCAAACCGTAGAGTTTGGGAATGTTTGAATAACCATAAAAGCCGATAGAAAGAGGCGGAATATCATTTTTATTGATATAGAAGATACCAACCCCCGCGTCCAACATACGGTAACAGGCGTCAATCCCCGTCTCCTCCACAATCTCGTCCAGGAGATCATAATCCGTAATGAGGTCCAGATATTCCTCCGACAAAATCCGATCCTTGCAAGTCATATATTATCCCGGCCCGTACAGCAACATTCGGTGCGTATGGGCCTTTCCCCTGCTTTCGCTCCTCTTTATCCTATGTTTGAGCCGAAAAAAGGTTCCCGGTCATGACTGACGGATCTCTTTTAAGTGATCGGGATGTTCCGCGCTCCTGCTGCGGATGTCAATAATCGGTCCGCCGTTGCCTTCAATGTACTCTCTGGTGATGGTCACACGCCCGATATTGTCATCCTTTGGCACCTCATACATGATATCCAGCATAAATTCTTCAATGATTGCCCGCAGCGCTCTGGCACCTGTTTCCTTCTCCATCGCTTTGTCGGCAATCGCCTCAAGCGCTCCCTGATCGAAGAGCAGCTCTACCTCGTCAAGCTCCAAAAGCTTTTGGTACTGCTTAAGGATCGCATTTCTGGGCTCGCTTAAAATCTGCACCATCATATCGCGGTTTAAGCCCTCCAGGGTAAAGATCACGGGCAGGCGGCCGATAAACTCCGGTATCATACCAAATTTCCTGATATCTTCCACCGTCACACGACTTAGGATATTCTTTTCCTTATCGTATTTATCCTTGAGTTCGGCGCTGTAGCCGATGGACGTCCTTTTATTGAGTCTCTGCTTGATGATTTCATCCAGATCGGGGAATGCGCCGCCGCAGATAAAGAGGATATTACGGGTGTTCACCGTCGCGAGAGGCACCATGGCGTTTTTGGAGTTCGCACCCACAGGCACCTCCACCTCCGCGCCCTCCAAAAGCTTTAACATCCCCTGCTGCACGGATTCACCGCTCACATCTCTGGCGTTGGTATTCTTTTTCTTGGCAATCTTATCGATCTCGTCAATAAAGATAATGCCGCGCTCCGCCCGCTCCACATCATTGTCCGCAGCCGCCAGCAGTTTGGAGACCACGCTCTCGATATCATCTCCAATGTAACCCGCCTCCGTAAGCGAAGTAGCGTCCGCGATGGCAAGCGGCACATCCAATAGTTTTGCCAACGTCTTTACCAGATAAGTCTTGCCGCAGCCCGTGGGACCGATCATCAGCATGTTGGACTTTTCAATCTCGATCTCGTCCATGGTGCCGGTCGCCACCCGCTTATAATGATTATAAACGGCAACGGACATCACCTTCTTGGCATGATCCTGCCCCACCACGTACTCGTCCAGTTTCTGCTTGATCTTATGAGGCGGCATGATATCGCGGATATCGATCTCCGCTTTGGACTCCTTTTTCTTTTTCTTCGGTTTCTGCTTATTGGGAATACCGCCGTCGCCTCTTAAGTCTGCCAAATTCACAAAACTGATGTTCGGAAAACCCTTGCCGGAATTGAGATCGCTCATATTGGGGTTATTCAAGAGCCCCTGATAATCAAACTGGCTGACGGTATCCATCGTCTTATGCATACAGTCATCACAGACGCAGATATGGTTGGGCAGGCGGAACATCTTGCCCGCCTTGCTTTCCGGTCTGCGGCAGATAAAGCAGACGTCCTCATAATCGCCTGAGGAATCGTCCTTTTTCTCCTCCGAACCTTCGACGCCTGCACTCTTTTGTTCTTCCAATTCTGTGTCTTCGTAGTTATCGTCTCTGTGATCGTCCATATTTTTTATGTTCCCTCCATAATCCCGATACATGCAGGCTCGGGAAACCTTACTGTTCTCTTGCACCCATAATCTTACCACATCTCAAACCCATGTGACAAGAGAGAGGACGGTCAAATGTCCGCCCTCTCTCTGATCATCCGCTTTTCTTTATGATATCGCAGCTATTCGCTTACTTTATTCCCCAGCGTAAGCTGTTTCGTCACTTCCTCATAACCGGCAACCGTCATGGTCATCACCTTGGCCTCCACGGTATCGCCTTTGGCATAAAACTCCAGTTCTTTTTGCAGCTCCTCCATGGAAGCGATCTTATCACCGCCAAACTCTGTGATGATATCACCCTGCTTTAAGCCTGCTGCCGCAGCTGCCGTATCGGGGTACACCTGTGCGATATACACGCCCTCCGGCATACCGTAGGCCTGAGAAACCTCCTGCGTGACGCTGATACCGGAAATCCCCAGATAGCCTCTCTCCTCCTCAGCCACCTTGCTCTTGGTCTCTTTGAGCATCAGCTCCGCAATGATGGGGCTCGCCGCGGAAATCGGAATCGCATAGCCCATGCCCTCCACAGCACTGCCGCCGATTTTATTGGAGTTGATACCGATTACCTCGCCCTTGATGTTTAAGAGAGCGCCGCCGGAGTTACCGGGATTGATCGCCGCATCGGTCTGGATAAACGTGCCTTTCACAGAATCGCCGCCGTACCCGGCGCCCGCAGACAGGTCAATGCTTCTGTCGAGCGCACTGATGACACCCGTGGTAACCGACTGACCATAGCCTAAGGAGTTTCCGATGGCAATGGCAGGCTCGCCGACCTCCAAATCATCGGAATTGCCCAGCGTAGCCACTTCAATCGCCTGCAACGTAGCATCTGACATCTCTGTCACCGGCACCGCGATCACTGCCAGATCCATCTTGGAATCCTGCCCCTTGATAAATGCCTCCGCTTCGCTGCCCTCGTTAAACTGCACCGTCAGCTTATCGGTATCCTCTACCACATGGTAATTGGTCACGATCAGAAGCTCCGCGTCATTCAAGCCTACGATAATGCCCGAACCGCTGGCATCCGCCTCGCTGTCCATGGACTGTCCGAACCAGGACATGGTCTCCGTATAATGATTGTTCACCGCGACGATGGAGGGCATCACATTCTTAACCACCTCCGTCACATCGGTGACTACCGTCGTTGCCGTATCCGACTGCTTGATGGAAGCACCGCCGATCTTTGACTGCGCCGCTTCGTCAGGAATCAGCGCTGCCGCTTCATCCACTGCTTCTGCCGTTTTCCCGACTTCCTCCGCCGCTTCCGTCTGATCGCCTTTCCTGTCGAGCATCCCTGCCGCATATTCTACCGTATAGAGCCCCAGCCCTGCAAAAACTCCGAAGAACAGCCCCAGAGAAACCACTACCAGAGCTTTCTTAAAATAGCCGCCGCCCTGCTTCTTTTCTTTTTTCTTCTTTTCAGGCTTCTGCACAGTCTGCGCGTAATTGTTGGGATATACATTTCCGTAATGATAACTTCCCGCGCTGCCATAACTTCCCTGCGCCGCACTCTGCCCGCCGTAACGGCTCTGCCCGGCATCCTGACTGCCGTAACCGTTCTGTGCCGCATCCTGACCATAACCTCTCTGCACCGCGCTCTGACTGCCGTAGCCGCCCTGTGTTGTCTCCTGACTGCCGTAGCGGCTCTGCACCGTATCCTGCGTGCCATAGCTTCCCTGCGCCGTTTCCCGACCCCCGTAGCTGCCTTGCACCGTATCCTGCGTACCGTAGCGGCTCTGTGTCATATCCCGACTGCCGTAACTGCTCTGCACCGCATTTTGACTGCCGTAACCATTCTGTGCCTCGCTCTGCCCTGAACCTGCCTGATTCGTATAATCGTTCGGATAATTATTATTATCGTACATGATGCTTTCGCTCCTTTCCATACCAAAAACATCGCCTCACGGTCTGTGCCGCTGTGGTTCTTCGTTGATCATGTACTCAGTATAGTCGCGAATTGTGTTCATTTTGTGTTCATTTTTTATATAAATTGTGTTTTTATTTCACCAGCTCAGCCAGAGTGTTATCTATCAGATAAATCGTGCTCGCACGAATTTAGCTGGTGGATGACACTCTGAGGGAGCGCCTTCTTATGAGCAAAAATAGCTGTGCAGCAGCGGAAAGCGCTGAAAGCGCGATTTTGCGAATGGCGCGGGCTGAGCGAATCTATTCCACAGTGACGGATTTTGCCAAATTCCTCGGCTTATCCACATCGCATCCTTTCCCGACCGACACATAATAACCAAACAGCTGTAATGGAATAATCGCCAGCGAATTGGCAAAATACGGGTTCGTCTCCGGAATATAAATCACGTAATCCGCCGCCTTCTCAATCTCCTTATTCTCCTCACAGGTCACCGCCAGCACAAAGGCGCCTCTTGCCTTTACCTCCACCATATTGCTGATGGTCTTGGCATAGAGCGCAGGCTGGGTGGAAACTGCCGCCACCAGTGTCCCCTCCTCAATGAGGGAGATGGTGCCGTGCTTAAGTTCGCCTGCCGCATAGGCTTCGGAGTGAATGTAGGAAATTTCCTTTAATTTCAGAGAACCTTCCAGAGAAATCGCGTAGTCAATCCCCCTGCCGATAAAGAAGACATCCTTCGCCCCGATGTAGCGGTTGGCAAATTTCTGAATCTTATTCTTATTATTTAAAAGAAGCTCGATCTGATCGGGCAGACAGCGCAGGTCGCCCAAAAGTGACGCAAATGTCATATCGTCGATCTCGCCCCGCACCCTGCCAAATTTCATGGCAAGCAGATAAAGCGCGATCAACTGCGCACTGTAAGCCTTGGTGGTCGCCACCGCGATTTCCGGCCCCGCCCAGGTATACATCACATTGTCCGCTTCTCTGGCAATGGAACTGCCCACGACATTGACGATACCGAGCACCTGAAAGCCTCTCGATTTCGCTTCCCGCAGCGCAGCCAGCGTATCCGCCGTCTCTCCGGACTGACTGATCACCACCACCATTGCGCCTTCTTCTAAAATGGGATCCCGATAGCGGAACTCAGACGCCAGATCCACCTCCACAGGAATCCTGGCAAGCCCCTCGATCACATACTTTCCGGTAACGCCCGCATGGTACGCCGAACCACAGGCTACAATGTGAATCTTCTTCACTGCCCGCAGCGCCTCGTCGCTCATATTCAATTCCTCGATCACGATATCATTGTCCTTGATGCGGGGCATCAACGTATCTGTCACGGTCTTTGGCTGCTCGTACATCTCCTTTAACATGAAATGCTCATAGCCGGCCTTCTCCGCCGCGCTCGCATCCCAGTCGATAGTGACGGGCTCTTTTTGAATCTCCTCCTCATCCACCGTGTAAAAGTGCATATGATCCGTCCGCAGACGCACCACTTCCTGATTATCCACGTAATACACTTTTCTGGTATACTTTAAGATCGCCGGCACATCCGAAGCGATAAAGCAGCCGTCCTCATTCTGTCCCACGATCAAGGGGGAATCCTTCCTGGCTGCAAAAATCTGATCGGGGCAGTCCGCAAACAGGATTCCCAGCGCATAGGAACCCTCCACACGGTGCAGCACCTTCGTGACCGCCTCCAGCGGATTTCCTTTATAATAGTAATCCAGAAGATGCGCCAGCACCTCCGTGTCCGTTTCCGACACGAACTTATATCCCCGCTCAATCAGCATTTTGCGCAGTTGCAAATAATTTTCGATGATACCGTTATGTACCACCGTGATCGTCTCCGCCTCGTTATAATGCGGATGCGCATTGGTATCGCTCGGTGCGCCATGCGTTGCCCAGCGGGTATGACCGATACCGCACAGACCCGGCATAGTCTCACCGCCGCGCGTCATATTCTCCAGAATCTTGAGCCTGCCCACTGATTTTGTAATATTGATCTTCCCATTGCCGTCATAGACCGCCATGCCTGCCGAGTCGTATCCACGATACTCCAACTTTGCCAAACCGTCCAAAATGATGGGTGCCGCCTGCTTCGTTCCGATATAACCTACGATTCCGCACATATGATGTCTCCTTCTTTTAACTAAAATATTCCTTATTTGACGCCATCGCCGCCACCAGCCGCCTCGGCAGCCTGCGATACTGTTTTCCGCACAGATAACCCGCATACTTGAAGGCGCTCTGTATGATAACATATGGTATTTTATTCTTCATGCCATTCCGGTTCAGATATGCCACCAATCCCTTCACCATGCGGATCCCTTCCGATTCGGACGGATATTTCGCAAACACTTCCGGGTGCTCCGCCTGTGAGACGCCCAGATCGAAATTTCGGTGAAATTGCTGCCTGTGGGTGTAGTTGTGCGCATGATAGACGCACGCATCCGCCGCATAGGCAATCCCATATCCCGCCTCCACCGCCTTTGCCGCATAAAGCATATCCTCGTTAAAAATCGTACGTTTCACAAAACCGCCCAAATCGTCAAACGTTTTCCTGTCATATGCGGCACAGACATTGGAACAGAAAAAAGTCTTGATTCCCAGCTTCGGCAAATCTTCTTTTGTCTTAACACAGGACCTGTCGGGATAATTAAACGCTCTGGTATAGCGCTCAATCACACCGCTGTCCTTCGTCGGAAGCTGTCTGGCATAAGATACCGCCACATTCTCCTGCCGTAAATGGGCAAGCAGCCGCTCAAGCATATATTCGTCCGCGGGAACGGCATCCTGCGTCATCATCACAAACACATCCGCCTTTGACAGTTTCACGCCCTGATTTCTGGTACGCCCGTGGTCAAATTCCCGCTTTGAAAGATGCTTCACTGTTATATTATGAGTCTGCCTCTCCAGCGTAGTACCGTAAAGCAGTCTGTCCCAGTATTTTTGCTCCGTATTCATAAGGATGATCCGATTGACAGGCACCGTCTGCGCCCGGATTTTTTCTATTAACGTCAAAAAACCTTTGTCAGGCTTATAGACTGGGATGATTACATCTACCGTCTCCACGTTCTCCTCCATGCCGGAGCTTACATCAGTGTGATTTTTCAATCTTCCCTCCACACTACAAGAAAGGGGCCTGTCAGCCAAGCCCCTTTGCACTTATTTCAGATATCCGTTGGTGTCCTGATAAATCTTTTCACTGCATTCCTTTACGGTCGAGGAAGGATCATAGTTATCCGCGTCAAACAGGAACTTATGCAGCCACTTGACATTGTCCTCCAAACTCGTGGGAATAACGCAGGAACCCTTGGAACCGATGGTGCCCGTCCTGCGGTACTCCTCCTTCGGGAACCCTTCCGACTCCGAGATGTAGTAAGCTCCGACATCGCTCAGCATATCCACGATTTCCGACAGATCCAAGGAGGTGTACACCTCGTCAAACACGGCGGTTGCCGTCTCCGTCAGCTTCGGAATCGACGCTTTCTTTGCCTGATCCGCCACAGCCATCAGTACCTCGCGCTGTCTTTCGGCACGCTTGAAGTCGTCGCCCGCCGTATAGCGGATTCGGCAGTAACCCGTAGCCTGTAAGCCGTCTAAGAGCTGATATCCCGTGTTCTGCACCGGTGTATAGGTACGCTTGAGATTCTCGGCGATACAAAGCTGATAGTTGTTCAGATGGCTGATCTCCGAGTCATCCACATCAATGTAAACGCCGCCCACCGCATCGATGGCATCCGTCAGTCCCGCAAAGCCCACCGTAACGAAATCCGTAATGTTCATATCCAGGTTCATGTTCAGCATGTTGATCGCCTGCTCGGGACCGCCCTTTGCGTAAGCTGCATTACACTTATTGTAAGAATCATTGCTCAGGTTCAGGTAAGTGTCTCGGTATATGGAAACCAGTTTACATTCTCCGGTATCCTGATTGATGGAAGCGATCATAATCGTATCGCTTCTGGTATTTTTCGTCAGCGCACCCGTAGTGGAATCCACACCGAACAGGGCAATGTTCCGATAACCCTTCATGGTGGTTTCTTCCGCTTCCTGCACGGCCTCATTGATGATGATGTCCTTTTCTTTTAACTCCACTTTACCGCTGCCCGTTCCGGCAAGCACGCCATAAAGCACTACCACCGCCAAAAGCAAAATGATAATCTCCGCGATAAAGAGAATGATCCTTCTGCGCTGTTTTTTCGCCTGCTCTCTTCTTCCTGACTTCTTACGTTTTTTTGCCATATCCCGTACTCCTTAAACTGCAATGTAATCTCTCGATATCCATGTTTCATTTTGTCATATGTTGTCCAAAAAAGCAAGCTTTTGTGGCAACTCTGATAAGATTATACTACATCTTGATATATTTGCAACCTCAATTCCCGATTCTTCCGAAAGTCTTTCACTTTTCTTAAGTTTTTAGTATCTCTTTTAATAAGCGTTTTTATTGATAAACCCTCTGAAAATCGTTAAAAACATAATTTTTACATCAAAGGACATCGTCCAGTTTTCAATATAGAAAATATCATACTCGATCCGCTTTTTAATCGACGTATCTCCACGGTAGCCGTTGATCTGCGCCCACCCCGTAAGACCGGGTCTGACCTGATGCTTGACCATATAGCGGGGAATCTCCTCCTTAAACTGCTCCACAAACTGCGGGCGTTCCGGCCTGGGACCCACCACGCTCATATCGCCTTTTAAGATATTGAAAAGCTGGGGCAGCTCGTCTATGCTCGTTCTTCTTAAAAATTTTCCCACTTCTGTCACTCTGGGATCGTCCTTCGTCGTCCAGCCCTTTTGTTCCGCGGAGGGCTTCTGCACCTTCATGGTACGGAATTTATACATACGGAAAGGCTTATTGTGCAGCCCGATCCGCTCCTGCCTGAAAATGATCGGTCCTCTGGAAGTACAGCCCACAGCGATGGCTGCGATCAGCATGATGGGCGAAGCCACGACCAGTCCCACCAGCGATACCACGATATCCACGATTCGTTTCATCCACCAGTTTAAGGTGTTGGTCAACGGCACATAACGGATATTGATCACCGGCAGCCCCATCAGATCTTCTGTGTAAGGGCGGCTCGGAAACAGGCTGTTATAATCCGGAATAAACTTTGTATGCACACCGGACTTCTCGCAAAGATCCACGATATGTTCGAGATTATCATAATCTTTCAGGGAAAGGGTTATCGCTATTTCGTCTAATTTGTTTTGGGGAAGGATATAGAGCAGATTTTCGACGGTTCCTACCACCTTGACACCCTTGTAGAGTGTGCCTGCCGGCACATGATCATCTAAAATGCCGCGCACGACATAACCCCACTGGGGATTGGAATTGATCCGCTTAATGTACTCCTCCGCTGCGCGGGAATACCCGACCAGCAGAATATACTTCAGATTATATCCCTTTTCACGGAAATACTGTAAAAGGATACGGATCAGAGAACGCGCCAGCGTGGTGAGGATAATATTGATGACATAAAACATCGCCATCATGGTACGTGAGAAGTGGATCTGCGCCACCATGTACCAGCCTGCCATCAACACCACCATACCCACGGTGTTTGCCTGAAAGATATTCAAAATCTCGTAGCGGTGAACGGTCGCCCGCTTGGGCGTGTAGAGGTTAAAAGCGTAATATAGAATGAGATAACCCGGCACAATAAAATAGAGCATCTCAAAATAGGTTTGCACATCATAAGCACCGACGTTCGGGTCGGTGACTGAAAAAGGACCGGCAAACTTCAGATACCATGCCAGCATATAGGATACCACCACGATCACGGCATCCAGCACTATGTGCAGTCTGTTGAAATACCTCTGGTTATCTTTTATCATAACAGTTAACGCACTTAGACGGTGCTTACCCAGCTCTTTCCATTAAAAGTGAATGTTGATTTTGCAAAAATCTGCTTTACTATAATTATTACTATTTTACAATAACCCATACAAAAATTCAACCTTGGGAATCCGCCCGCAGGTCTCCCGTCACTTTACCGCACTGCTGCGCAGTTTTCTGCAAAGCCGATCGCAGTCATACTTGATCTCCTCCGCGAAAAACGCCTGATAGAGCGCCTCCTCCTGCTCCTCATCGATCTCCACACGACAGTTTACCCTCATCCATGCAATTTGCTCGCGCAGGGTACGCAGCGATCGAAACTCCCTGTTTTTCTTTGCCGCCGCTTTCTGCAGCCTCCCATATTCCAGTTTCACGCGCTCTCTGCCGGGCAGGCGCCTCTCTCTTTCTTTTCCGATCAGCCCGACCGCCGTAAACGCTATGGCAGCAATGAGTAAAACGGCAATCACCGCATAAACCAAGATTCCCAATGCGCTCTCGAGATATCCGCCAAGGACATCCTCTCCCAGCGTACGCTCCGTTTCTCCGCCTCCGCCCTGCATAAATACATCCCAAAAGGACGCGGTTTCCTCCTCTGACGAAGACGGCGTGGGATCGACAACGATCCATCCTCTCTCATTGTCATAAATCTCTACCCAAGCGTGGGCATATGCTTCCGGTATCTCCATTTGAATCAGCGCCGTCCTGCCTATCTCTGAAAATCCTCTGTAATAATCGTCATAATCAGCGTTCTCCACCAGCTCGCCGTTCTCAACGACCTCCGCATAGGAAAACGCATATCCTTCCACATAGCGTGCGGGAATCCCCATCTGCCTAAAGAGCATCGTCGCCGCCGATGCAAAATGCGCACAGTACCCTTTTTGACTCTCCAACAGAAAATGCGAGATATAATCGGGATTCCCATAATAAAAGCCCGGCCGCAATGTGTACTTATAGTTTTCCTCAAAATATCCGACGATCTGAGCTGCGATCTGCTGATCGTCGCCGCCAAATCCCGCTTCTTCACATATCCGGCGGACCGCAGCCCTACAGCTTTCCGGCACATCCAGATACCGCTCATACGGCGCTTTCCCAAACACCGAAACAGCATGATCGTTGTCGGGATAATAGTGATAAACCAGCAGGTTTTCCCGTTCCTCTATCTTCGTATAGTCCGTATAATACGGTCTGTACTCATACGAATCTTCCGCCTCGGTTCTTTCTACCTCCATAATCCCCAAGCCCTGTTTGGCATCGCCGCCCTCCTCCTCAAACTGACGCTGTCTGACATACAGGGACATCTCCATATCGGCAT
Source organism: Lachnospiraceae bacterium UBA3282 (assembly GCA_002361735.1). Taxonomy (GTDB): domain Bacteria; phylum Bacillota; class Clostridia; order Lachnospirales; family Lachnospiraceae; genus UBA3282. The sequence continues at coordinate 40,627 of DETS01000031.1, forward strand.
CTCCCGGCCATTCCGAATCCGCCTGCGTCCATGCCGTCCCGATATAATCAAGCCCCGTAAATGCCTTCAAATAGACGGGTTCATAACTGTACGGCGTATATCTGACGACCAGAGCCGTCTCATAGCTTGGCATGACAGCAGACCCTCTGCTCAGTTTGCCGCCGCTGATGCCCGATTCCGCCATTTCCCGCGGAAATAGGGCGGACATACCATACTGCGCAAAGAGTTCCATCCCCTGTTTTGACGCTTCCTTTGCCGCACTCTGCGGCACGATGCGGTCATATCTGATTTCGGGCAGGAGAAACGCCGCTGCCCTCACCAACAACACAGCTGCAAGCGCCGCGGGCAGCAAATAGCGCATCTGTGCGGAAACACGCCCCCTGCCGTAAGAGAGCATCAGCACCATCGCATAGCCAATCAGCATCAGGCTGAAATACAACAACGGCACGGAACACTCAAAATACAGGGGAATGACGTACGGCGTCAGCGTCAGGAACATGACCCCGAAAGGCGTGCTCCTGTTTTGCAGCCGGATATTCATTAAAATGATCCCCACCATCCCTAAGAATACGGCAAAGGTCGTGACTGCCAGGTACGCGTCTTCAACCGCCAGAGTATATTCCATTCCGGCAGATACGTCAAAATACTCCCTCGCCGCCTCGAATATACGGTTTAGGATGTAATAATATCCGCTGTTGATCTCCCAATAATTTTTTAGGGCAATCAATAAGTACAATAAAAAAACGAGCAGACTCACCAGATTGGTCAACCATCTTTTACCCGTCTCATAGACCGCGCTCAACACAAAGGCAAGCAGGAAAAACAGGAACACACAAACACTTACATGAAATTTGATCTCGAATGCCGCCAGAAAACCGCCAATCGATCCGTAGACGAGGGAAAACAGAACAAACGCCTTTGCAAGGACTGCCGCCCAATCATAACAGTCGTTATGATTTGTTTTTACAAGAGAGACATCCGCTGTATCCAAAGACCGCCCGCGCACCTGCCCGCTTTCCTGCCGACATGACAGATACTGCTCCAAAGGATGCTCTATCGCCATCTGCTCCTCGATACATGCCGCCCTACGGATCCCGCCTGCGCTTAAGATTTCTCCCAACACATTCTCCAGCTCGCCAAGTTCCGTGAGATAACGGCTGCACAGGTTCAAACCCGCATCCTGCCAGAATAATTGAATCGGATAATCCTTAGCAAGCAGGAGCCTGCATAAGCCGTACAAACACTCCATCAGAGCGTCGTTTTCGCCCGCATCCTCCCCCAGCGGAAGCAGCACATTCACCTTTTCCCTGCCGGCTGCCAGACGCTCCCGCACCATCATCTTCCCCTGTTTTGCCGATAACTTCCAGTGAATGTTTTTCAGCTCATCCCCGGCAATATATTCTCTGATCTCATAATCGGGATTGTACTCCGTTCCCCGTTTTTTACTCTCATCCTCCTTGGGAAACCCTTCCATGCGCTCATAACGTTCTTGTGCATCTTCCTCATCCGAAAAGGAACACCATACCAGGATCTGCGTATCAGCATCCGCTTGATACGTTAGGTAAAACAGGTGCAGCAGATCGTACACCTTACAGGTTTCCACACTTACTCTGACTCCGCCCGCATAGCGGCTGTTCAGCAAAAACGGCAGTCTTCCGCCTTTTCCCGGAGCTGCCCACAGCTTCTCCCGCCTCTCCTCGGTACTCCCCGTAAAAACATTCCCGAAACGGTAGGTTACGTCGATTGCAAAGCCGGCAAAGCGCAGCGGATTCTCAAAACGGATCTCCCCTGAAATATCCGTGTTTTTCCCCACACGGCGATACGGCAGCACCGTTTTTACCCGAATACGGTCCCGTGCCGTCCACAGCGCGGCAGCCGATAAAATAGCACATGTTATTAACAGCAGCAGTATCAGAAAGAGAAGATAACTTCTGAAAAACTGCCACATCCACAATAACACGGCAAATACTGCGAGAAATCGGATCGTTCCTTTTACGCTCAGCCGCAGCTTCTTTTCCATCAAACTGCATGTATCCTTTCCGTGATCCCTGCGATCATATTCGACACATCCATGCCCTCCGCTCTCGCGCGGGCATTCAGCCGGATACGATGCTTCCACACATCGTCTATCACTGCCAAAACATCTTCCGGGACCACATACTCTCCGCCCCGCATCATCGCCATTGCCTTTGCCATCTTAAGCAGCGCGATGCTGCCGCGCGGACTGATCCCCAGCGCAATGCGGGGTTCCCTCCTCGTCTCCTCCGTCAGGTTGATGATATACTCATGGATCTTATCATCCACATACAGCTGCTCTGTCTGTGAGCGCAGCTCCATCAGACGTTCTATCGTCATCACGCTCCTGACCTGCTCAAGCCCCTGTCCCGCGCTTCCTTTGAGGATATCGATCGCCGCCGTATGAGAGGGGTAGCCCATACTCAAACAGATCATAAAGCGATCCAGCTGTGATTCCGGCAAAAGCTGTGTCCCCGACGAGCCAAAGGGGTTCTCTGTCGCGATGACCGTGAAAGGCACCGGCAACGGATAGGATACGCCGTCTACCGTAACTCTTGCCTCTTCCATCACCTCCAGCAGCGCAGACTGCGTCTTTGAGGAAGTACGGTTTAATTCGTCCGCCAGAAAAAGATTGCTAAACACCGCGCCCTTTTTATACTCAAACGCTCCCGTCGCGCTGTTATACATGGTAAACCCGACGATATCGCTCGGAAGCACATCCGGCGTAAACTGCATCCTTTTATAAGAAAGTGCCATGGCTTTTCCCAGCGCCATCGCCAGTGTGGTCTTACCGACGCCCGGGATATCTTCCAGCAGCACATGCCCGCCCGCAAGGATGGCGGCAAGCGACTTGCGGATCACCCAGTCTTTTCCTTTTACGACTTTATTCACTTCGCTGACGATCTGTTCCAGTTCCTGATTCATGTTAACCTCCATGCCGAAGCTCTTTTTTCAAAGGCACGCGTCGGGAATATCAAAGTTTTCCGAAGGAATACTTTCCTCGACATGCGATTTCGCGTTTGAGCCAAAGCCGCCTACAAACGAACGCGGTACCACAGATTCCGCCACAGCTCCCACTGGATTTTACAATAGGCAGGGAAATGTGAAAACGCAAAGCGCACCCGCCTTTTCCTCCCCTCCGAAGAACAGACAAGGCGCAGCCCTGCCGCCGTTCCCTGCAGCCAGCTTTTTCCCAGTTTCTTTTTTACAAAAAAGACGGTCTTGATCAAAAAACCCGCCAGCAGAAAAGGAAGATTCAAAAGAATCTGTACAGGCGGCATATTCTTATAAACCAGATAAACACTGTTTCTGGCGGAGAGCTTTACCTTAAAGGCATTGTGGCGTGACCCCGAGACGCCGCTTCCCGCATGGCGCACCACCGCCTCCGGCACATAGAGATTGCGATAACCGTGTATCCCGGCACGGTATCCGATATCCACATCCTCCAGATACGCGAAATGATTCTCGTCCAGCAGACCGATTTTTTCAAGGATGCTCCTGCGGTAAATGCAGGCACCGCCGCAGGCGGAAAAAATCCGTCTCGGCTTATCATACTTTTCCCGCTGTTTATCCTTCCCTGCGGCAAACGCCCAGCCCAGCGCGCAGTAATAGTCCCCCGCATCGTCGATCCGCTCCGGATGGTAGAGATTTACCATCCGCGCGGCCGCGGAAAAGGCTTTGGGATCCCGATCGAGCGCCATTTCCAACGCACGGACAAAGCCGGGCTCCGCAACCGTGTCATTATTTAATAAAATAACATACGTTGTTTTATCTTTTTCACTCTCCTGAATGCCTGCATTTACCGCCACACAGAAACCGTAGTTTTTCTCCATTGACAGCAGACGGACAGAGGGAAACTTCTCCTGTACCAGTTCTCTGCTCCCGTCCGTCGAGCCATTATCCACCACGATCACCCCGGCAGGCTCCCCTGCCAGCGAGGTCAGGCAGTTCTCGATATATTTCATCCCATTATAGTTGGGAATGATGATTGTCGAGCGGATTTTGCCGTCCGTCTTTTTTTCCTGCGGCATAATGACCTCCCTCATATGCGAATCGTAATCCCCGGATCCCAAACGACAAGATATCCTTTCCGCCGCACCGCCTCACCCAGCGCCATGCTCAGCTTCCGATACCCCGCCTCGTCACAGGTCAGCCCCGACATGTCCGCAATGCGGATTTTCTTTTTCTCCCGCCCCGTTTTTACCTGAATACACTTTTCCCGATAGGGCAGCCCCGTAACTTCATAATATAACGGTTGTAATTCTTTCCGCAGTCTCATACAGCGGATGTCAACTGCCGCACAATCCCGGCGCAGCACGGCGAGATGTGTGCTCCCTCCCGTAAACCGTGCGGGCAGCCCCTCGTACAGACACTGCCCTTCCTCATCATAAGCACCCGCAAAAATACATCCCTTTCCGTCAAGGATCCGTCCGCCCACCATGCCAGCGTCCCGTCTTTCCTCCAACAGATCCTTCTCGTAGACAATGCGGTAAAATCCCAGATGCAGACTGTGTTCCACCTGTACCCGCCAGTTCCTTCCGGCACAGAAGTCCTCAAGCGCCCGCCTTCCCGCCTCGTAAGCGTAAGTTTTGCTTCCCGTGTTCAATGCCGTGGAATCCCTGTGGGAACGCCAGTGATAGAGCACTTTCGGGATATGGCAGATGCGTATCGCCTGCGGAGTAAGAGCGTCCTCCTGCCAAAGACTGTCCACCACCCGCAGCACCAGATCGTAATCCTGCGCACCGTCATAATCCGCCCGCAGTTTCAGACGCTTCATCAGCGATGCCTCCACCGCCAAAAAATGACAGATATAGTTGTTTGATAAAATTAAATCCAGATTAAATCCTTTCTTTTTATTAGGAAATACAAAGGTTTGCATGCCCTCGTCATACTTGTCCTCGTCAGAATACAGGAGCGCGGGAGTATTGCCCTCCCGTCTGCCCTTTTGTACGGCAAGCGCCATCTCATATAACGCATCAGGTGTTATGAAATCATCATGATCGAGGAGCGCAATGTAATCTCCCCCCGCCATGTCGATTCCCGCATTGGTGTTTTCGGCAATGCCCCTGTTCTCCGAAAGACGGCTATAGCGGATCCGCAGATCCCCTGTCTCATGAATGAGCTGCCGCACCGTGCGCTCTACGTCACCGCCTGCGCTCGCATCCGCAATCACCAGTTCCCAACGGGCATAACTCTGCGCCTGCACGGAAGCGATCATCTCCCGCAGATATGTCTCCTTCGTCTCGTAAGCCGGCACCACAATGCTGAACAGACAGGAGGCATCCGCCGTCTCCTGCCGCTGCTTTTCCAATGTCTCCGCATCCGGGGCAAGGTAGCGGTAATCCGCCTTTTTCTCCTCCCGCACACGCTCCGCCGCCGCGTAAAACGTCCCCGCCAGCCCGTTCTTTTTCAGATAGTTTACGGTTTTTCTCACATTGTCGAGCCGCAGTATCCGATTTCCCATTACATTGTCTCCTAATTTTGAAAAGGACCGCCCCGCGCTTTTATGCCGGGGCGGTCCTTTTATGCCTTAAATATTCTTCTTCACTTCCTCAGTCAGACGATCCAGTCTCGCCTGCGCGTCCTCAAGGCTTGTGCCCTTCACACCCATGTAGAATTTGATCTTCGGCTCCGTACCGGAAGGTCTCGCACAGCACCAGGAATCTTCCGTCAGATCAAAGTAGAGAACGTTCGACTGCGGCAGTCCTGTCTTTCCTTTCGCTCCGGTCTCCAGATTCAGAGTCTCCCCTGTTTTATAATCCCTGAACTCCTTCACGGAAAGCTCCCCAAAGCTCTTGGGCGGATTCTGACGCAGTTTGTTCATCAGATCCTCGATCTCCTTCGCGCCCTCGACACCCTTCTTGGTGATGGAATACTGTCCCTCTTTATAATAACCGTATTTTTCATAGAGGTTGATCATCTGATCCCAGACGGTAATGCCCTGTTTCTTGCACCATGCCGCCATCTCGCACAGGCACATCACGGCAACGATCGCGTCCTTATCTCTCGCATGGGTGCCTGCCAGACAGCCGTAGCTCTCCTCTAAGCCGAACACATAGTTGTTGGAGCCGCTCTGCTCAAAGAGTTTGATCTGCTCGCCGATGAACTTAAAGCCTGTCAGCACTTCGATAAATCTGACCTTATAATCCTCCGAGATCGCCCGTGCCATGTTGGTGGTCACGATCGTGGTCACCAGAGCGGGATTTTCAGGCATCTTGCCCACAGCCGTTCTCTCACGCAGGATATACTCCGCAATCAGCATCCCGGACATATTCCCCGTGAAAGGCACATACTCGCCGGTCTTTGTATCAAGCGCATAGATACCGAGTCTGTCCGCATCGGGGTCGGTCGCCAGCACAATATCGGCTTTCTTCTCCTTCGCCAGTTTCAAAGCCAGCGTAAATGCCTTGGGATCTTCCGGGTTCGGATACTCTAAGGTCGTAAAGTTGGGATCGGGCATCTCCTGCTCAGGCACCACGTACACATTCTTGAAGCCCAGCTCCGAAAGGATGCGCCTGACCGGTACATTGCCCGTACCGTTGAACGGCGAGTAAACGATCTTCATATCCTCCGCCATCTCCTGTATCACTTCGGGATGGATGATCTGCTTCTTTAACTCAACCATGTACTTGTCGTCGATTTCCTTACCGATCACCTCATAGAGCCCGGCTTTCTTTGCCTCCTCCTTATCCATGGTCTTTACGGTATGGTAATCGGTCACATTGTTGACTTCGGTAATGATTTCCTGATCCTTGGGTGCCGTCACCTGCGCGCCGTCCTCCCAATAACACTTGTAACCGTTGTACTCCGGCGGATTATGGCTTGCTGTGATCACGATACCGGAAATACAGCCAAGCTCTCTTAACGCAAAGGATAACTCAGGCGTAGGGCGAAGCGCATCGAACACATAAGCTTTGATGCCGTTCGCGGCAAGGCAGAGCGCCGCTTCATCCGCAAACTCGGGAGACATCCTTCTGGAATCGTAGGCGATCGCCACACCCTTTTTCTCACCGCCCTGTTTCTTTATGTAGTTGGCAAGTCCCTGCGTTGCCTTGCGCACCGTGTAGATGTTCATGCGGTTCGTGCCCGCACCGATCACGCCGCGCAGTCCGCCCGTACCGAATGCAAGCTCCTTGTAAAAGCGGTCCTCGATCTCCTTTTCGTCATTGCGGATTGCCAAAAGCTCCTGCTTGGTTGCCTCGTCAAAGTAAGAATCCTCCAGCCAAAACTGAAACTGCTCTTTGTAGCCCATTTTGAAACCCTCCTTATTATATTATAACATTTGTTATTAAATACTGATTTCCTCCTTTCGGATTCACTTCTTTATAAAAGATTATAGTAAAAGCAGATGCTTCGGTCAAGGTATTTCACGCTTCTGCCTGCTCTGTTTTATTCGCGGGAATTTTCAGCGCGAAGTCACTCCGATCCAACGAAAAATTGGGATTATAGTAGGGATCCCCCTTCTCCAGAAGTGTCTTCCACCGCTTCCGAAACAGCTCTGATTCCTTTTCATAGCGCGCAGCATTCTGCCCGCTGCCGTCAGACCCTCTGGAGGCGGACTCATAATGATAGAGTTCCGCAAAGGGCGTAAACACATTCACAAATCCCGCCTTCCAGGCGCGGACGCAGAGATCGACATCGTTTAAGGAAACCGCAAACGCCTGCTCGAGACCTCCCAGTTTAACAAACAGCGCCTTTTTCATCATCAGGCAGGCGCCCGTCACCGCCATCACATTCTGCGCGTAACAGAGTCTTCCCATATAACCCAGATTTTGACTTGCCACGCGATAATGGCTGTGCCCTGCCGTCCTGTGCGCGCCAAGCCCCAACACCACGCCCGCGTGCTGGATCGTCCTGTCCTCATAATACAGCTTTGCTCCCACAGCGCCCACATCCTTTCGCTGGGCATACATCAACATTTCTTCGATCCAATCCGGGGTAATGACCTGGGTATCGTTGTTCAAAAGAAGCACATATTCGCCCGTTGCCTGGGTGACACCCAGATTATTGATCCGCGAATAGTTAAAGTCCCCTTTGTAGGTGATGACCCTGACCGCCGGATTTTCCTGTATTTTCTGATAATACGTAAAGATTTCTTCCGTCGTACTGTTGTTCTCCACCACGATGATCTCGATGTTGTCGTAAGTGCTGCGCTCGAGGATGGAGGTAATGCAGCGGCTCAAATCCTCCAGGTGGTCCCTGTTGGGAATGATAACGGACACCTTGGGATTGCCGAGGATCTCATATTTGATCTGAAAAATGGTCTCAAACGCCTTGGTGGAGGAAATGGAAAAGTTCTTAAAGCCCTGCGCCTTCAAATGAGCCGCCACCGCTCCCTTTGCCGCCTCGATCGCGTAGGTCTTCGCGTTGATGTCGGAAGCTACGCTGCCCGCGTGAGACCTCCAGTAATACATCAGCTTCGGTATATGCACCACGCACTTTGCCCGGGCAGTGAGCCGCAGGATCATGTCATGGTCCTGACTGCCGTCAAATTCGGAGCGGAACAGCTCCGTTCCGTCCAGAAGACGTCTGGCAAAGGCGCTGAAATGACAGATATAATTGTTTGCCCGCAGATTATCCGGCGCAAAATCCGGCTTGAAATGCAGGGTGATCATATCGTCGATGGTGCCGCTCCCCTTAAAGGTCGCCTCATCACAGTAAATATAGTCCGCCCCCTGTTCACAGATTGCCTTCGCATATTCGTAAAGGACGCTGGGATGCAGCACGTCGTCGTGATCGAACAGGGCAATGTAATTTCCCGAAGACATGGCGAGGCAGGCGTTCGTATTACCGGAGATCCCCTCATTTTTCGGCAGTTTCTTATAGAGGATGCGGCAGTACAGACTGCTGCTGGGACGCAGATAGAGCTTATCGTGCTCCATATATTCCTTACAGATCTGCTCCACATAGGCATGTTCCTCATCCGAACCGTCCGCCAGACACAGCTCCCAGTTTTCATATGTCTGATCCGTCACGGACTCGATCGCCTGACGCAGAAAATCCTCCGGCGTATTGTAAAGGGGCATGAGGATGCTGAATTTCACATCTTTATCAAATTTAGTCAGCCGCTGTCTCGCCGCTTCCTCCAAATTCGGGAAACTGGCGGTTCCGTGCTGCACCCTCGCCTTTTTCTCGATGGCCTTTGCATTCAATTTTCTGAGGATTCCCTTAAGGCTGCCGTAATAACCAAGGCGCTCCTTCGTGCGCTGCACCTTATGCAAAAACGCACGCAGCGGTTTCGAGAGCCGCCACAGCAGACTGCCCTTGATTCTTTGCAGCTTCCCTGTCGCCTCCGCCTCGTTTCTCTCCGCCACCGCAAGCTTCTCCGAGAGCGCTCTGCCGCGCTTCTGCTCGCGCCTGTAAGCTTCTTTGTAGTAGCGGAGCGCTTCTGCTTCCGTCATGTCCTTTCTATCCATATGGAAAATCCTTTCTATCGCTGTTTGGCTGTTGGCACCTAGTTTGTAATTTTCCCCGCAAATCCCGGAGCACTGTTTGAGAACAGTAAATGCCACAGGCATTAACTGCACGAGTTTGCGGAGGGTTAAGGGGGAATTGCAAACTAGGTGCCCTACCATCTATGAGATAACAAGTTTACTGTCCGACCACGCAATATAGTCCGTCGGCTTCTCCTCCGCGCTGCCTGCCTCATTCGTCGCGATCATCCCTACCCGATACTCTCCGGGCTGAATCTCCTCCTTGCGCAGGCGCAGAACAAAGCCGGCAAGTCCGATATGTTTCTCCTCGGGAAGGATCTCCTCCACGTCCGTCCGATGCCAGTCGGCAGGATGAGCAAGATAGCCCGCACCGTCCGTCCTCTGCAGCACGATCTGTCTTAGAAACGCCGCATTGTCCGTCCCCGGCAGATAACTCCAACCCATGATCCGGAGAATGTCCGGTTCCTCTCTGTGGATCTTATGCTGCGGTTCGGCTCTGTCCACCGTCAGTTTCAGACTGCCGCGCTTCGCCTTTTTCAGCTGTTTGCGGAAAGGCGCCTTCGGCACAAACCGCGCCTCCTGCGTACAGAGCTGATCCTCATGGGGAAATTTATAATTGCATGCGTAATGCGACGCATTATCGATCAATTCTTTGTGGTAGAACGGATCTTTTCCCATGAGTTTAGGATGCCTTTGATAGAGCGCTTCCTTTTCCGTAAGAAGCCGCTCCCACTTACTCTCGTCCTCCTCGTCCAAGCCCCGGCTCAGCGATTCGTGATGATAGAGGATGGCATCGTTTCGCTGTACATTGAGATACCCCGCCTCCAGAAGCTTAAAGCACAGATCCACATCATTGTAAGAGATCGGCAGTCCCTCATCCAGACCGCCCACTTCCTCATATTTCTTCCGCAGCACCATCAGACAGGCGCCGGTCACGGCCGCCACATTATAGGTGACACGGTTTCTTCCGTAATAAAAATCCTCCTCATCCGGAAAGGTAATCAGCTTATGCGAAGGTCCGATATCCAGATTCGTCACGCCCGCATGCTGGATCTTCTCCGTATCCGCGTACCAAAGTTTCGCTCCCACAGCGCCCACATGAGGCTGCAGCGCCTGTCCCGCCATGCGTTCAAGCCAGCTCCCTTCTATGATCTCTATGTCGTCATTCATCAACAGGAGCAGATCGCCCTTGGCATACTTTGCACCCAGATTGCACATCTTGGAAAAATGAAAGGGCATCCGCGCATAGACATAAGTAAAGCCATAAGTTTTCTGCAGCGCCCGCATCTTTTCCCGGTTCTCGTCATTGCTGCCGTTATCGACCACGATCCACTCATAATAGCGATAGGAAGTCCTCTCTCGAAAGGAGCGCAGACATTTTTCCAGCACATCGGGATGATCCTTGGAAGGAATGATCACAGAGACTACGCGATGCGGCGCGATCGCTGTGTTTTCGCTGCCCGATCTCGTGCAGCGCTCCCTGCCCGAAACGGAAGTATCATAGAGCAGATGGTAGATATCCGGATCCGCCCCCTGCCGAAATTCCGCGCGGATTCCCCTGCGCATCAGCGCATCCTCTTTGACCGGCAGACAGCTTTGGGAGGCGCCCGTGAGATACTTTCCCTCCCCCAGCTCGCGCCGCAGCGCATCCTGCACCACCTGAAAAGCTTCCCTGCGGGACGGCGTCTGTGCCATCTTCCGCACCGTATCTCCGGAAGGCTTGTAAACGTTGTGATACAGCACCGCCTTCAGATGCCCGATGGCAAGCCGCGTTTTTCGCAAATCACCTTTCGCCAGCTCCGCGATCTTTTCTTCAAGGCGCAGACAGAGTTCATAAAAACCCGCTTCCGGATCCTTCATGCTCACCATCCGATAACTCATGCTGTCAAGCAGGGATGTCCTCACCGCCAGAAAATGCCCAAAATACTGAAAGGCAAGCAGCGTGTCGGGCGAGTAATCCGGCTTCAACCAGGGCTCCATCCGCCTCGTCAAATCCTCCCAATAATAATCTTCATCCGCATAGGCCAACAGGCAGGTTTGGTTCTTTGCAAAGTAGGCCTTCACCGCCGCAAACGCAGAGAAGGAAATAAGTCCCTCGCCATAGGTCAGAATCACAACGTCCGTCTCCGGCACCGCAATCTCCCGAAATCCTTGGATGGCAACAGCTTCACCCATTTCAATAACGCCCGTATTTTTTTGCTCGCAGGACAGGATCCACTGCTGATAAGGATTCGCCTGCCGCCAAAGCTCATCCTCATAGCTGATCACCTGCTCTTTTTTCGCCTCGATCTTCGCAAGCTCCTCGTCCGGTCCCGGCGTGCCCTTGAAACGATTAGCGAGATGCTTCGCCGGAGACGCCGCTTTACGCGCCAGCCTGTAAAAAGAGCTGTTACAAATGCGGTTCAAATTATCCTGCGCATCCGTCTGCCGCCGCTCCGCATCCGCGATGCGCCCCGCCAACACGGTATTTTGTTTGCGTTCCTCCTCGTAAGCCGCCATATACCAGGCTGTCCAGTCATAGCGCTTTTTTTGTCCGTTCATCAGCTAAACAATCCCCTTTTCTGCAAATGTTTGATCGTCTCCATCGGCATCTTCGTCACTTCCATGACCGCCTGCAGATGATTTTCCTCCTCGCCGGGCAGCCCCCAGAGAGAGAGGGTGATGTTCGGGTCTTCTGTGGGAAAGGCGTAGACATCCTCTCCGATCCGAAACCCGTTCATCTGCAAATGTTTCCCTTTTAACGGTATCGTCTGTCCGTTCCAGACGATCTGCTTCACCCAGATCAGGCAGGCGCTGCTTCCGGGATCGATGCGCAAAGCGCTGCGTCCTCTCCCGATCTTTACGGAAATCTCCACCAACCCCTCAGCGCTTCTGATCAGCTGCTCCCCATCTTCCTCCGGAAAGAAAGACTGTTCCTCCCGAAAACCGTTGCCGGTGTTCTCATAAATCTGTATGCGATCATCATCGGACCGCTTTTTTAACCCTTCGCAGATATCCGCCAAAGAATAACATCCATTATTGATTGCTTCCCGCAGCTCCGCCATGGACAGCCGTTTCCCCGTCACATATTTTTGGAACTTCATCTCCTGCCTGCGGTACTGTTCCGCCTCCGTTTGACCGATTTCCAGCTTGTTCATTATTAAATCTACATTTAGTTTATTTCTTTTATCATCTTCCAGCAGATAACAGTAGATGGCGCGGAAGGCAATTTCTTTCGTCTCGATCGCCCGTTCAAACGTCCATTCGCAGTCAATTAAATGCCATGTGTTATCCAATTTATAACATCCGTTATTATCCTGCTCAACCATGATGTTTGCAAAGATTATGTCGTAATCCGCGATTTCCCGCTCTTCCCCCACGGAGATCCTTTTCACATACTCGTCAAAGAGGTTTTGGAAGCCCTCCACATCCCCTTTTTCCAGCCGTTCATCAAGGATTTCCTCCAGGGTTTTCCCTTCTAAAAATTTAATCCTGATATAAGGTTTTCCATCCGCCGTCCGTTCCAGCTTCGCCTCATTGACGGCAAGAAGGCTGTCGCGATACCGCTCGGTCAGCTTTTCATACGCCTTTACCGTGTCCTCGATATGTGTTTCAGCAGCTTTGGATAGCGGGTGTTTTTCTATAATCGGGCCAAAACCGGAGCTTTTTTGCAGGGTTTTGATCTGAAACGCCTCTTTCCTGTCATTGGAATATTTCACATAATCCTCGGACAGAGAAGGTCCGAGAAGCAGCAGATAGGAATTGGAAAAAAGAGGGAACCGCCCCTCTCCGATCACGCTGTCAAACACCCGTTTTTCATCAAAAAGCTGTAATCTGTCCCTGTCAAAATTGCGTTCATTATCGGATAACTCCCCTCGCCCGGGCAGCCGTCTGTCCGAATAAAGCGTCGTCATGAACTTATAATCGGGATAGGGATAATACATCTGCGTCTCCGAAAAACCGCAGCGTTTTGCGATCGCAAGCAGTCCGTCTTTGGTAAACGTCCTGACCACGCCGCCCTCGGGATAATCTTCGATCCCCGCAAAATAAACGCCCAGATGGTCCTCTCTGCACCCCGCCCAATACTTTAAACCAAATTTATTTTCGATGGCAATCACGATATGCCCGCTTGGTTTCAGATGTTTTTTGATAATCTTAAGGAAATCCTCATAGGGCGTCTCTGAACCGATGTATGCCTGCGCATACTCGAATACCCCGATCAGACAGATATAGTCATAATCGCAGGGAAGATCCGGCTCCACATCCTGAAAATTCCCCACGTGGATGGTCACATTGTCCGCATCCATATGGCGGTAAGCATTGATCAGGCTGCGCTTTTTGGAGAGCTCCACACAAGTCACCTCCCCCGCTTTGCGCGAAAACGCCCCAGTGATCGCGCCGCAGCCCGAACCGACCTCCAGCACCTTCATCTTCCGACCTATCGGCAGCCACTCCACGATATTCTCCCGCAGCGGAGAAAAATGATAGAGAACCTCCCAGCTCTTTCTCTCCTCAATGATGCGCTGATACTCCACCGCCGAGCAGTCTCTGGCAATTGTCAGGAGTTCATCTTCGATTTCCCCGTCACAGTACAGGTCCTCTCCGGGGTAATGCGTCAGATCGAGCTTGATTTTTCCTATTTCTTCTATCATACCAACCTCCATGATTGCGTATCACGAAACCCAAATCTGTACGGAGAATGCCGTTTTTCAGGCATTCTCCTGCGTGAGATTTAGAACTTCTTTGCGAAATGCCCTCTGGCATGAGCGACTAGAAGTTCTTCTCACGCTAGCACAGCCGTGACAGACAGATTTCCGACGGAGCCCCTCAAAATTCGCCGGCACTAAGCGAGGTCTTTCACGAGCATAGTGTCCGCTGCGTATTTTGCGGAGCGAAAGCGTGGCGACACAGGATATCTGTCTGCCACGGCGTCCTTTATATCACGGTAACCCTAGAGTTCATGTCGTAAAATCCCACCGTATCCTTATCCGAAATCACCGTCACATTCAGCACATCGTACAGCCTGTGATACACCGTAAATTCATCTTCCTCATACCCGGTCACACCGAGGGACAACAGATAATCACCGCCCTGCAGGTTCATCTCCTGGGTAAAGGTGATTTCTTTGGTCTCCCCTGCCTCTACCGACTCCAAAAAAGCCTTCTCAAACATGGTGTTTGTGCCCGTTATCTCTGTTCCACGTACATTTTTTATCGTAAAGGCAAATATCGGTGCATTGATTTTCTCCGTCATCTCCACCTTCATGTGAATGGTAAACTCGCTTCCCTTCAAAATAGCGGCGGTTCTGGTCCCCTTTTCATCCGAGATATAGTATTCCGTGATTCTCGCCTTTTTAGAACCGTATTCCAGCAGTTCAGGATTTTCCGCCGCCCCCTTTTGCCGTTCCAGTTTGCTGCCATCCACGCCTTTCGCTGCCATCTCCCTAAGAGTCTCGTCCTCCAGAAGGCGCTCCCCCTCAGACTCAGGCGGCACATACTGCCCCACCAGCACCTGCTTATAGGTGTCGATCATCTGCTTGGGCGCACCTTCCCCCAGCTTTACGCCCTGATTTAAGAGTACCACACGGTCGCAATATTTGCTGATGCTGCTCAAATCATGGCTGACAAAGACGATGGTCTTCCCCATCTCCTTAAATTCCTCGAATTTATGATAGCACTTCGCCTGAAAGAAGACATCTCCCACGGAAAGCGCCTCATCCACGATCAGGATTTCGGGATCGATATTGATGGCAACCGCAAACGCCAGCCGCACGAACATACCGCTGGAATAGGTCTTGGCGGGCTGATACACATAGTCTCCGATATCCGCAAACGCCAGAATCTCCTCCAGCTTCTGATCGATCTCCTTCTTGGAAAACCCGATCATCGTGCCGTTTAAGTAGATATTTTCAATGCCGTTGTATTCCATGTTAAAGCCCGCGCCCAGCTCTAAGAGCGCGGAAATGCGTCCGTTCACGTTCACCTCTCCCGATGTCGGGGAAAGAACACCTGTTATTATTTTAAGGATGGTGGACTTGCCCGAGCCGTTGGTACCGATGATCCCCACGCACTCCCCCTGCCTGATGGTCAAATCAACCCCTTTCAGGGCGCGGTGCTCCGTGTGCCGCTTGCCCCGCCCAAGGTGCAGCGCTTCCTTTAAGCGGTCCGAGGGCTTATCGTAGAGCTTATACACTTTTTCAACATTTTTAACCTCAATCGCGATGTTGTCCATAACCGTTTCCTTATTCATATCGTTCAGCCCACGCCATTCGCAAAACGCGCTTACAGCGCTTTCCCGTTGCTTCGCAACTCTTTTTGCTCATATACGGGCGTTCCCTCAGAGCATCACCCGTCTGTCAAATTCATGCGAGCATGATTTGCCCGACGGATGATGCTCTGGCTGAACTGTTACAATACATCCGCAAAATGACTCCGCATCCTCCGAAACACCAGCGTTCCCACACAAAACATACTGATCGTCACAATCCAAAAATAGGTTGACGAATAAAAATGCTCAAAGAACCATACTTCCTCAAAAATCGCGCTGCGGTAACCGTTCACCACATAAACCAGCGGATTCAGCTTAAACAGTGTCTTTAAATTGTCCGTTTTGAGCATATTGATATTCCACATAATAGGCGTCACCCACATACCGATCTGGAGGGCAATGCTGATCACCTGCTGCAAATCTCTGATAAAGACCACCAACGCGCTCGTCAGATAACTTAAGGCAAGCACAAAGAGGAAAAGGCACAGGCTGTAGTAAAGAAGCTGCACCGTATAGATCGTGGGCGTATAACCGTAGCCTATTGCCACCAACAGTAAAATCCCCACAAAAAATACATGAATGAAGGTTGCTGCGATCACTTTGATAATGGGCAGGATACTGATGTTGAATACCACCTTTTTGACCAGATAGCTGTACTCCACAAGCGCCATCGTTCCCTGAGAAATCGCTTCCGAAAAATAAAACCACGGCACCAGTCCCGCCGTCAGATACAAAACATAGGGCGGCGTCTCGCCTCCTGCCGTCACAAATTCCACTCTGGCGTCAAACACCTTATCAAAGACGATCCAATACATCAGTACGGTGACCACCGGCTGCGCAAGCGCCCATACGATACCCAGATAAGAACCTGCATAGCGCTTCTTAAAGTCATTTTTAGCCAGCTTCCAAATGAGTCCGCGGCTCTGAAAAAGCTCTACGGGAATCGTCACGATCCTGTCATAGTAAATCGAAAACATGATACAGGTAAAAGCGATCAGCACACAGCCACTCACTTTCTTCATCCGTTCCGTCACCTGATCCGCCAAAGGATTATGATGCGCGATCAGCACCACCGCCAAAAGCAGTCCAAGCCCCCAGAATACTGCGATTGCTGCGGACTTTGGTAAGATCAAACAAGTTGATCTGCGAGATTTGCTTCGCAAACTCGGAATATTTTTCTTACGCGCTTCCATTAACAATACCTCGCCGTATACGCGGCAAGGCCCTCCCAATTTTTGTCCCTGTCGACCATGATGGGCTCCATGCCATCGGGAAACGGCCATTTGATGCCAATCGCAGGGTCACTGTAGAGAATGCCGCCGTCGTCACCCGGATGGTAATAATCCGTGCATTTATAAGCAAACTCCGCATGATCCGAGAGCACCAGATAGCCGTGCGCAAAGCCCTTGGGAACAAAGAACTGTTTCTTATTCTCCGCTGAGAGCGTCACACCGTACCACTTGCCGTAAGTAGCGGATCCCTTACGCAGATCGACCGCCACATCAAAGACTTCGCCCGAAAGCACCCGCACCAGCTTGTCCTGCGGATAATGGATCTGAAAATGCAGACCGCGGAGCACGCCTTTGGTGGAAGACGACTGGTTATCCTGCACAAAAACCTGATCGATCCCCGCCGCCTTATAATCCTCATAATGATAGGTCTCCATAAAATAACCCCTGTTATCTCCAAACACCGTGGGCGTGATCACTTTCAAGCCCTCAATTTCACATGTTTCTACTGTTATCTTGCCCATATTTGTTCTCCTTTTTATTCTGAGATTGGTACGTTTCCCGTATCCCCGTTCACCACACCGGAATACCCCGCCGCATTCTTTGAATGATTGATCGAGGTATCGATATTCATATAACAAAGGTTCAAGTCCACATTGGTGGAGATCCCGTTCACGGTACCCTTGGATGTGTACTGCCACATATGATAATAATATTCGTCGTAAGTAGGCACATCCGCATACTCGGCAAGCCAGATCCTGTAATCTGACAGTTGTGTCATATCCAATCTATCATTCAGCCAATTGCGGGAAGCATAGACGCCTGTCTCATACCCCGCTGCCTGTATGGTCTGTAAAAAGGCTCTGTGCGCTCTTGTCCGTTCATCGCTGTCCAGACCGTCCGCCCGTCCTCTGCCGCCTGCGCTCTCACTGTCTAAGAACACGGGATAGTCCACATCATAGTCCTCAATCAGGCGGATGACCATGGACGCTTCCTCCACGGCTTCCACTTCGTCCCGCGCCTGCGTAAAGAAGTAAACGCCCACGGGAATGCCCGCTTCAATGGCGCCCTCTATATTTTCCTGATATCGGGGATCGATGACGAGCGCTCCCGTAGATGCGCCGCGGTAACCGCAGCGGATGATGGCGAACTCGATCCCAGCTTCCTTCACGGCCGCCCAGTCGATCTCCTCATTCCACTTGGACACGTCAATTCCCAGCTTCGCACTGCCGTTGTCAAACTGCAGTTCCATGTTCTCCGTGCCGTCCGCATCCTCAGCCGCGCCGTTGACAGCCTTATCTTCCTTTTCCGGATCGATGTCATCTTCCGTCAGCATCAGATATTCGATATTATCCAGCACGCGGTACTCGATCTCCTGCCGCACCTGTATGGTGGTAATGGTGTTCGGCACGCGGAACCCGTCCTGCTCATTCAGGGAGACACTGTACTCCCCGGAGCGCAGATCATCCACGTAAATTATGCCGTCTTTATCGCGGTCCGTGTATTCGCCCACATCCTGGATCGTGATCGTAAACTCCGTCCCCGTCACCAGTCTTCCCACGCTGTCCACCACCATCACGCGCAGATCCTTCGCCACGGAACTCATCACCAGAGACACGTTTCTGCCGGAATAGGATTCCAGACTTTTAAACTTTACCTCCGGATCAAAAAAAGTCTCGTCGCTCAGAAAAGCAGACAGATTGCTCCCGATCTGTCCACTTTCCGTCTCCTCTGTATCCGTATTCTCCTTTGTCTCCTCCTGTACCGGCGCCTCCTGCACAAGCCCCAGCTTGCGCTTCACCGCGTCAAGATTCACGATGGCGATTACCGCGATTGCCGCCAAAAACAAGGCGATCATGGCAATCAGCACACGTCTCATCCATTTAGAGTCCATTTGCTACCTCTACCATATACTGTCCGTACGCCGTCTTCATCAGCGGCTCCGCCAGCTCTAACAGCTGCTCTTTCGTGATAAAACCTCTCTTGTAAGCGATCTCCTCGATGCAGGAGATGTAAAGTCCCTGCCGCTTCTGGAATGCCGCCACAAAATCCGCCGCATCCAAAAGGGCGTCATGATTTCCCGTATCCAGCCACGCAAAGCCTCGTCCCAAAGTCTCCACCCGCAGCGTTCCTCTGCGCAGATATTCGTTGTTGATGCTGGTGATCTCGATCTCTCCTCTGGCGGAGGGCTTGACATTCTTCGCGATCTCCACCACATCATTGTCATAAAAATACAGTCCCGGCACCGCGTAGTTGCTCTTTGGCTTCTCGGGCTTCTCCTCGATGGAAAGCGCCATGCCGTTCTCGTCAAACTCTACCACGCCGTATTCGCGCGGATCTCTCACATAGTAGCCAAAGATCGTGGCGCCGCTTTCTCTTGCCGCCACTTCTTTTAAGACCTTAGAGAAACTCTGTCCGTAAAAGATGTTGTCGCCAAGAACCAAAGCCACGGAATCGGAACCGATAAAGTCAGCGCCGATGATAAAGGCATCCGCCAGTCCCCTCGGGTACTCCTGCACGGCATATTCCATGTGCAGCCCAAGCTGCTGCCCCGTACCGAAAAGCTCCCGAAACGCCGGCAGATCTCTGGGGGTAGATATGATCAATATATCTCTGATCCCCGCCAGCATTAAAATAGACAACGGATAATAAATCATCGGTTTATCGTAAATCGGCATCATCTGCTTCGAGATTGCCTTTGTCAGCGGGTAAAGTCTGGTGCCGGATCCGCCTGCAAGTATGATTCCTTTCATAAACCCTCCATTCCGAGACTCGCATTTTTCTTTCCTGACCGCGCTTATCGTCCCGCGTACATTTCCTCATAATATTTCTGATAATCGCCGCTCGTTACGTGCTTCATCCAATCTTCATGGGCAAAATACCATTCGATCGTGCGGCGGATGCCATCCTTGAACATCGTCTCCGGCTCCCAACCGATCTCCGCCCTGATCTTATCCGGTGCGATTGCATAACGCCTGTCATGTCCCTTACGGTCTTCCACATAAGTGATCAGATCCTCCGTGACATGCGCCTTGCGGGGATCGGTGTCGGGAAGCATCTCCCGAAGCGTCTCGATAATGATCTTGATGATTTCAATATTTTGCTTCTCGTTATGTCCGCCCACATTGTAAGTCTCGAACAGCCTGCCCTTCTCCTGCACCATGTCGATCGCCTTGGCGTGATCCTCCACATAAAGCCAGTCGCGCACGTTTTTACCGTCGCCGTAGACAGGAAGTTTCTTTCCCTGCAGGGCGTTATTGATGATGAGGGGAATCAGCTTCTCCGGGAACTGGTACGGTCCGTAATTATTAGAGCAATTCGTGATGTTTGCCGGGAAATGATAGGTGTCCATATAGGACTTCACCAGCATATCCGAGCTTGCTTTGCTGGCTGAATAGGGACTGTGGGGCGCGTAAGGCGTGGTCTCGTAAAAGTAACCGCCGTCCTCCGGAAGGGAGCCGTACACCTCGTCGGTAGATACGTGCAGGAACTTTTTATCCGCCCGAAAGCTGCCGTCAGGAAGCTCCCACGCCGCCTTCGCGCAGTTTAACATCACCGCCGTACCGAGCACATTGGTCTGCACGAACACTTCGGGGTTCTTGATGCTTCTGTCCACATGGCTCTCCGCCGCGAAATGCACCACTCTGTCGATATCGTTTTCCGCAAAAATCTTTGCAATGGCTTCCTTATCGCAGATATTTGCCTTAACAAAGGTATAGTTTTCTCTGTCCTCCACTTCTTTTAAGTTTTCCGGATTACCCGCATAGGTCAGCGCGTCCACGTTGATGATGCGGATCGCATCGCCGTACTTGCGAAACATATAATGAATGTAGTTGGAGCCGATGAACCCGGCGCCGCCCGTTACCAGATAGGTTCTCACAGTTTTCTCCTTCCAGAAATCAACTTTTGTCATTTACTTTATTTATTATCCCCGAAGCGGCGTCAAAATGCAAGCGCTATCTCCGAACCGCCCCGCAACCGCCTCCAAATCGTTTAGTAGTTTACATAACTTATATTCATGTCTACATTGGTACCAATGCCGCTGACCCTCCCCTTGGAGGAATACTGCCACAGATCATAGCGGGTAGCCGTGTAAGTCGGCGCGCTCGCATACTGCGCCAGCCACAGTTTATAACTTGTAAGACTTGCCGTGTTGATCTTCTCCGTAAACCAGGTCTTATTCGCATAGACGCCCGCCGAGATACCGGAGTTCTGCACCGTCTGGCAGAAGGTCTTGCAGACTGCCGTCCGCATATCGCGGCTGATGCCGTCGGCTCTGCCGCCGCTGGCTTCCACATCAAGGAAAAGCGGATAATTCAAACCATAGCCCTTCACCAGATCGATCGCCATCGAAGCTTCCTCCACAGCCTCCACCTCATTAACCGCCTGACTGTAGAAGTAAGCGCCTACCTTGAGCCCTGCTGCTTTCGCGCCTTTGATATTGCTGTGGAATTTCGGATCCTCCACCAGGACACCCGTGGAATAACCGCGGTAGCCGCAGCGGATGATAACGTAGGAGACACCGGAATTTTTTACCGCGTTCCAGTCGATATTGCCGTTATGCTTGGAGACATCAATGCCCATGGTACCGGAACTCTTTGCCAGCTTACCGTCGCTGCCAAACGTATATCTCGCCCCCTGAATGACCTGCTCTCCGGTCACGTAATTGCCGTTTTTGTCATAGTAATAGAGATGACCGTCGATGGTCTGCCAGCCGGTATATTTATAGCCGGATGCGACTTTCACCTGCCTGAAGAATTGATCGCGATCCTTATAATCCTGATACGTCGCCTCACGGTACTCTCCGTTAGAATCTTTGTAATAGAGTTGGTTCCCGTCCTTATCCTTTAACTTTGTCTGCCCGTCTACCGCGGCAGCCGCCTTTAACACTTTAACCTCATAGGACTCGCTGATTTCTTCCTTGCCCTTGCAAATTGCCCGTATCTTTACAGTGCCCTCGCAAATACCGGTCACGACGCCATTCTCGTCCACCTTCGCGATCTTTGTATCCTCGCTTTTCCAGGTGATTTTTCCACCTTTCGGCTCCGTCTTTGCCGTGAGCGTGACGGTCTTTCCCTCCGTCACCTCATTTGAACCGCTGATGGTTATTTTCCGGTAGACGGTCTCGTCCTGCTCCTTGTCCTTGTCTTTATCCTTGTCTTTGTCCTTGTCGTCTTTGTCCTTATCTTTATCCTTGTCGTCTTTGTCCTTGTCGTCTTTATCCTTGTCGTCTTTGTCCTTGTCGTCTTTGTCCTTATCTTTGTCCTTATCTTCGTCAGTTCCATTCACTGTCACGGAACAGCTGTGTTCCTGCACCTTGCTGCCGATCACCACGCGGGCTGTGACCGTAGTGGTTCCGGAAGCCACCGCCGTCACCGTGCCGTCGCTCACCGTAGCGACCGAAGAATCCGAAACATTCCACTCCACCGAGTAGCTGACGTCCTCACTCACCGATATTTTCAACGTATCGCTGCCGCCTTTGTCCAGTGTCAGGCTGCTCTTATCAAGAGAAGAAGTCGCTCTCTCATAGGGATCGTCTTCCTCATCTCCATCCTCGACCATCCTGCGGAAGCCGCCGCTCGCAGTCTTCCAAGGATCTGCTATTTTATCCTTTGATACCTCCTCATACGTGGTTTCCTCATCCCCGATCGGGGTCTTTGTCGATTCCACCCACTCTACCGTGTCTTGCAGCGCTGATTCTTCCGCCGTATTTTTCTGCGTTGCTTCCTCCTTGGCGACATTGACCTCCGCCTCAGTCTTTACCTCGTCGGCAACATCCACCTTCTGATAGGCGATCTTATCCGTGACCTTGACACTGCTGCTCTTTGTCGGGACCTTATATTTCTCCGCCGCTCCCTCGGGAAGGGGGAGCAGTTTTACTTCATAGCTGCCCGCAGCAATGCCCGTCTGATAAATCACACCGTCCTTATCTTCGTCCTTTAAGCGAAAACTCTTAGGACCGGAAACGTCCACCTCGAAGGGGACGCCGCCGATCAGCTTTCCGGTCTTATTGTTTACCAGCTTGATTTTCATGTCAGACATAATGGACGTCAGATGCAAAACCACTTCCACGTCACCTTCTGTCTCTCCCGCAGGCGCCGTTTCCCGGTCATCCGTTTCCCGGTCGTCCGTTTCCTCATCCTCCGCACTGAGCATACTGCCAAGCCTTGCCGATTCTGTCACGGCGATCAGACCGCTTTCTCCGATCACCGAAACGCCCTCAAGCTCCTCTCCGACATTGGCAAAAGCTGCCACCTGTTTCTGCGTAGATCTGGCGTGCAGATAAATGCCGCCTGTCGCAACCGCACCCACGAGCACCACGATTCCCATGACCGCCACTGCGATATCCAGACCGCTCATCTCTCCCAAAAAATATCTCAGACGGGCTGCAAAACCATCGTCATCTTCATAGTCGTCGTCCTCATAGTCCTCATAGTCCTCGTCTTCGTAGTCCTCGTCTTCGTAATCTTCGTCTTCGTAGTCCTCATCCTCGTATTCTTCGTAATCTTCATCCTCATAGTCTTCGTCTTCGCAGTCCTCGCAGTCCTCATCCTCGTAGTCTTCGTCTTCGCAGTCCTCATCCTCGTACACTTCTACGTAACGGACAGGCGTCTTTGCCGCCGACGCCGCTTCCTTTGCCGGGGCATGCGTCTTCTGCCAAGTCTCGATCGTCTCGTCATCCAGACTCAAAAATTCCAGCGTATCTTCCGTCACGGTATCGGCATCTTCATCATCAAAACAATCATCCGCAAGCAGGTCTTCAAAACGCACCGTCCCGCGCCGTTCTTTTGTATGTTTTTTTGTATTATTTTTATTCTGCATTTCGTCGTCACCTCATCTGCTGATTTGTTGTATTTTCACGATGCGCCGCCGCCGTGTTTTCCCTCTTATGTAAACCTTGTTATCCAAAACAATTTTGTAACATTGTAGCACAAAAGCAGGACTATGGCAAGGTATTTATGTCGGACGCTGTATATCATTTATGTAAATTGAAAAAATACGTTGTAAAGTTCAATTATACGCGATAGATGCGCGATATTTTACAACGCATTCTACGCCATTTTTCGCCAAGATGCGCTTGACTTTGCAAGTTACAGCTGACACAATATAAGGGCAACCGGCAAACGTTTACATAACAACTTTGTGGAAAAGGGGAATTTTCATGATGTACATGCACTACTGTAAGCGTTGCCATCGGGTTCAGATGCTGAACGGGCATAAGCAGTTTTGCCCATGCTGCCAGAGTATCATTACGGAATTGAAGCTCAGCTATCTGGATTATGTCTCAATGGACAAGCTTGCCAGAGAGTCTTTCCAAGAGCGCTGTTCAGACGAAGAACAGCTGAAAAAGCTAGGGACTACATACCGTATGTACAAGTACAGCAAATGGTACAAAGAACTGCAGCGGCAACTGATGCCACCAATGGTCCGTTCCTGCGCACCGGTAGAACGAGCCCAGATGGGAAACGTCGTATCAATGGTTTGATACAAAAAACCAAGAAAGAGAGCGCACTTTAAGAGCATTCACTTTTAAAGAACGCTCTTTTTCTTTCGAAAATATTAAGAAAAAGATACGCTTTCTGTGATTATTTTCAGTGGATTTTTGGGAAAAACCATAGTAGAATAGAAAAAAAACAAAACGGCTGTAATATGCCGGAAAGGATATCGGCGTATCAAGATGCTCCGACATGGAGGTAACTATGGGAGAAAATCAAGAAAAGAACATACCGGAAACAGAAAACATGACAGAGGTGTCAGAACCAAGTGCGAAAGGCAAAAAAAACAGACTCCTTGTGAACATCCAGCTGATCCTGCTGGCTGCCATTGTGTTTGTCGTAGGCTTCTCCGCTTACCGTCTCTACAAATGGGATAAAGGAACCCCCTCCGACTACGATCCGAATTATCAGACGACAGACTTTGACATCGAGGTAATGGACAACATCATCCCTCTCGCCCCGGAAATGCGCGAAGGCTGGGTAGATGACGGCGTGACCACCATCCTCTGTCTGGGCGACGATCCTTTTTCTCTGAATCGGGGCGAGGGTGGTCTGTCGGAACAGATTGCGAAAAAGACAGGCGCAACCGTCTATAACGGCGCCTTTACGGGAACCACCATGGCGGCGCAGTTTGCTTCCTACAACGACGGCTACATCCTGGACGCCTTCTCCTTCTCTTATGTGGCAAACAGTCTGGCGAGCGGGAACTTTGACCTGATGAAGACGGCGGCAACCTACAGCTACGACGAGAGCTTTGCGCAGAATGTACAGATGCTCTCGGAACTTGACATGAATACCGTGGACATGATCTGCATCATGTACGACGGCAGCGACTATGTGAACAAGCGTCCCTGCGACGACCCCAACGCTCCCTATGACATCGTCACCTACACAGGCGCGCTGCGCGCAGGCGTAAAGGCCATTCAGGAAGCCTACCCACATATCCGTATCGCAGTGATGTCCCACACCTTCTGCCACAGTATCGGTGAAGACGGCAATTTCCAAAACGGCGACCGGGCCGATCTTGGCCACGGCACGCTAAGCCATTATCTGCAAAAGGAACGGGACGCTACCATGGACGTCGGCGTTTCCTTTATCGATAACTTTTACGGCTCTGTAAACGAAGATAATTATCTGGATTATATGACCGATTACATCCACTTTAACGATGCGGGGCGGGAGCTTTTGGCACAGAGGTTTGTGGACTGTATGCTCCCCGCTCAATAATCCTTTGAAAACAACTCCTCAAAGTCAAACCGCGCTATCATATCACGCGTATTCAACAGCGCCCTCTCCATCTCCTCCGCGCTCTTTACTTCGCAGGTTCCGTCCGCAAAGCACTCTGTCATAAAGCGGTTGAACCTCGCGTGGTAATGGGTGTAGTCCGCGTAATTGTTCAGATCCGTCACGATCTCTTCCCGGTTCGGGAAGTAAAACACCCGCACATTATCGTAGGCAAGCACTGTCTGCGCGATATGCGCATACTCCCGCATGGTCGCCTCCAGATGATTTTCCTGTATCACGTCATTCCAGTAAAGGATGCTGTATGGCGGGAAAAAGATATAAAAAGTCGTGTCCGGATTCTGCTCGATATAAGGACAGAGATTGACGCGCAGATTTAAGTCCGTGCTTTCCAAAAAGGCGTCGGCAGGCGTCTCCTCCTCCACCGGCTCAGCGGGCACATAGTTGTGCATCACCCACTGGATATTGTAGTATTCGTCCGTCCACCAGCTCTGATACACCGTGGCAAGATCCGTCTTGTCGGGATCGGCAAGGGGACGCAGCACGTAATTTAACAGCACATCCTTATTAAAAAGATACTGTATGTCATTGAGATAATTGTCATCATAGAGATATGCCGGAAGCGGATATTTCGTCTCCTCCACGCCTCCGGTGTAGGTCGTTACGTCCACCCCCAGAAAGACAGACTTCACTTCGTGGTCACTCTTGAAAATAATGTCCATGATATTTGCCTGATCTTTCGGGTAGGCACCGCTGTAGTTGAGTTTAATCGTATGAAGCCCCATCAGTTCCTCAAACCAATGCGTGTTGAAATTCACCGTCATGGAGGAGCCGAGGATCACGCTGTCGTAATCCATGTGCTTTGCCATCCCCGGATTCTGGGAAAGCTGATTGTCCACCAGATAGGGAAAGCTTTCAAGCGGCGCATGGTACTGGAAAAAGGGGTCCACCCAAACCACCAGCGCTGCCGCCAGAATAAGAAGTATAAAGATAAAAGATACGATGGAAAGAATCCATTTCTGAAACCGCTGCATTCCATTTCTCCTATACTAAAAATTAAAATACAAAAACGTGCTGACCCCGGAAAAGCTTAAGATGCACCAAACTGCCAGCACTGCCAGCACCACCGCCGACACAGGACCGTATTTCATCCGCTCTGCCCGCTCCTTCGCATTTTTCCCCACCATAGCCAGATACAAGCCCGCCGCCAGGATCAGGAACATCAAAAGATAACGACTGAAAGAAAAGTTATCCAAATGCAGTACTTTGAGCACATACCAAAACTCGTCGGGTCGCAGACACTCCGCCAGGTCGAGGGAAATCTTTTTCACTTCCCCCACGCACGCTGTCCTAAGAAGCGTATTCGCCTGCGCGATGCTCTCCGCCCGAAAGTAGACCCAGGCGATGCTGACATAGAGGAAGGTCAGTATTTGTGACACTATTGTCATAATTCTGGATTTTCCTGCATTTTTCCGCATCAGCCGAGGTTTCCACTGCCCCAGCCAAAACCGCGTCACCACATACAACACCCCGTGCAGCATCCCCCAGACCGGAAAATGAAACCCTGCCCCGTGCCAGAAACCGCTTAAGAAAAAAACGATCAGGAGATTACCGTACATCCGCCCCTGTCCCCTGCGGTTGCCGCCCAGCGGGATGTAGACATATTTGGTAAAGAAACGGTTCAGGGTAATGTGCCACCGCTTCCAGAAATCCACAATATTAACTGCCTTGTAGGGCGAATTGAAGTTGACGGGAATCTCGATCCCGAGCATCCTGCCCAGCCCCAGCGCCATATCGCAGTAGCCGCTGAAATCAAAGTAAAGCTGCAGAGCATAAAAGAAGATCACCAGCACCGCGTCCGCACGACCGAGGAGATTCAGATTTTCATAGCCGTAATCCACGCCTTTGCCGAAGGTATCCGCTAACAGCACTTTCTTGGAAAGTCCGAGCACAAAGAGCGCCAACCCGCCCGCGATTCGCTCCCAATCCGCCCTTTTTTTGCCAAAGGCTCGAAACTGCGGGAGCATTTCGCCATGGTTCACGATCGGACCGGCGATCAACTGGGGAAAAAAGGAGACAAACAGCGCGTACTCGGACAGCGAGCAGTCCGCCACTTCCTCCCGATAGGTATCCACGATAAAGGAAATCTGCTGAAAGGTAAAAAAACTGATGCCCAGCGGCAAAAGAATGCCCCGCAGCACAAAATCGGTTCCGAACACATGGTTCGCCGTATCCAAAAAGAAGTCAAAATACTTAAAATAAAAGAGGACGCCCAGATTCATCGCCACCGCCAAAATCATCATCCCCCTGCGGAATGCCGCGCCATTTTGCGGCTTCTGACGGGACAGCAGTCTGTGAAACAGGTAATTTCCCGCGATGCTGCAGATCATGATCAGCAGATAAGACAGATTAAAATAACCATAAAACCACAGAGACATGGCAGTCAGAAACACGCGTGCAGCCCCTGCCTTCTCCCGCTGCAGAAGGCCGTAATAACCGAGCAGACATATCGGGAAAAAAACGAATACAAAGATATATGAATTAAATAACATATGCTATTCTCCTGTCATGCAGACCCGCTGCGTCGAACTGCCTGTCACTCCTGCAGTGTCATATCTTGATAAATCACAAACTCTCCCACCTGACCGTAAACCGAATAGCCATGATCCGTCAGCGGCTCCTTCATCTCCCGGTCCTCCTTTAACACCACATAAGCACAGGGATAGGTCCTTGCCAATTCCGCAAAAACGGGCGTGTCGATGACCTCCGCCTTCTCCATCGCCTCGTACATGGCATGGTAGTAATCCCAGCGGTCGATCAGCATTTCCCTGCCGTAGGGCAGCTCGATATCGGTGCTGTACTGCCTGACATAATAAATCAGGTCCGCCGGCACCAGCACCGTGATCCGCCCCTCCTCGGGCGCTATCAGATCTACGATATCCACCGCCTCCTGCGGCAGATGGTAAGCATTCTCCGCCCGGGAGATATGCTCGCTGTCATAGACATAATCGCCGCAGACAGCAATCACAAGGCAGGCGACCGCCAGCCCGATCCGCCTGTGTTTTCCCATCAGCCGAATCAAGCCGTAGGCGCTGACAATGCTCATCTGCAAAAGCCACAGCAGCCGATAGTAGGTCTCTGAATCCTCCATGATCCGCACAAACACCTTACGGAACAGAGGGCAGAAAAACAGGAGTAAAAGGATCATCGGCGCATAGACAAAGATGGCGCGCTTCGTCTTATCCTTCTCCGTCAGCCACAGATACAGCAGAGCAAAGACGTACAGCCCCGCCAGCAAGTGATTCTCATGCCAGCCCATGAAATTTTTGAAGATGACCACACTCTCTAAAAAAATGCCCCACATAAAGCAAATAACTCCCTCTCAGTTGTATGGTTTGCCGCGCAGATAGTGCTCTGGCTGAACCGTTAAAGTAAGTAACTGTACGCCACGATCACATAGATTGCCATATAGATCATATTGGGGATGCAGGCGGCGCCAAACTTCAAAAGCAGCCGCAGATCCCGCCGCACACAGGCAAGTGTAAACGCCGTGAGCGCCGTCAAAAGAGAGACCAAAAACACAGCGATGGAACTGCAGATCCCCACCGACATCTGCACGCAGACAAAGAGAAACCACAGTCCCCGCCTGTCCTCTTTTTCCTTTTCCACTTCCGTTTCTTTCTCCCGTTTCCCGCCGTCAAGCAGGAGAAACAGCCATAATACGGCGGGAATCGTCAGCGCACCCGCCACCGCCTTTCCCTGCCAGGTACGGGTGAGGAAAAAGGTTTCTGTCGTATAGATGGAGACATTGCCGAAGATCTGAAACACCGCCATCAAAATCATGAATACGGGCAGATTCTCCCGACAAAATACATTCCCGCCGCTCTGTGAATCTTTCACAAAAAGCTGTCGTCCGATTTCATAATACAAAAGATACGTCAGCGGAATCAGCAAAAGCGGCATCACCACATGAGAGACAATGGTGGCATGGATCCCTGCCCGCACCGAAACAAAGGCGATCCACATGGGAAAGACCGCCAGCGCGTGGCGCACATCAAGCCCCGTGGAGCCGCCCGTCAGCGGAAGGATGCGGTACATCACACCCGCCTCCTGCGCGATCAGAGACTCTACGACATAATAAGCGTCGTCCCCGTCGAAGGAAGCGTATGCCACAGCCTGATAAAGCTGAAAGCCAAGCAGAACAAAAAACAGGAGCCACTCGATGCCCGAGCCACGAAGCAGCCATTTCCCAAAAGCCGCCGTCCGCGCTCCTATGCTGCCCGCAGAGCTGACATCCGTGTCATTTTCTTCTCCCATACTGTCTGTCATTCTCATCCCTGAACGGCTCTTATCCTTCCCCGTAACCGGCCCCGGCTTCCCTGCCTTATGGCTGCGATACAAAAGCCACACCCCCGCCGCCGCAAAGGACAGCGTCAGCACGGTAAATACCGCAGAGGCCGTCTTAAAATTGTCATATTCCACCCAAAGGACCGCCGGCACTGCCGCCAGCTCAAAGAGCGCCCACATCACAAAGTACCCCGAAAGCAGAACAAGCCCGGGGCTGCGCCATTTTTTTGCAATAAAGTTTGCCGGAACCAGTCCGATGCAAAACGGAACGATCAAAAGCCAGAATAACAAACTAACCATTGCGGCCATAGATACACCTCTCTATTTTTATACCTTTGCGGCAAAATCCCAGCCCGCGTTACCACCTGTCAACAGAGCGGCTGATTTACCTGACCGGTACCGCCGCCCGAAACGTTTCTTCAAATCCTCCTCCGACCGCAACAGCACCGTCTCTGTTATCAATCGCAAACACACGCACCGTCAAATCCTCCGCGTCTTCTTCCGCATTCCCCAAAAGATTCTCCCGAGAAGCTCCCAGGTAAAGCGCTTTTTGACCATTTTGCTCCTCTGTATAAAGCAGCCTGCCAAAAGAGGTTTCCAACTCTCCCTCCTCTTTTCCGGAATACTCCGCGACGACACCGCTCTTACGATCGATGATTAAAAAATAATCTTCCTGCTGCCCGACAGCCTTTTCCAACGCTTCAAACGCATATTCCGGTGCCAGGTTGCGCACCAGTTCAACATATTGCTCATATTCCCATATCCGCGAGTCTCCCTCCACATAAACGCAACAGGAAAAGGCCGGATCGGCAAGCGTCATCAAGAATCGATCCAATGTCTCGCTTTCCCGCAGTGCGTCGATCTTATCATCCGTATAGCGCTTATAATCCGCATTCCATTGGGCATAGGCTTCTTCTCCCCTATGATCTGCAATCTCATAGTGTTCCTTAATATACTGCCCAAGATACTCTGTCACTTTTCTGCCGCCCGATCCATTCAGATGAGAAGCCTCGTCGGAACAGTCAACCGCCGGATTTATCACCGACAAATCCAGAAAATTAAGATACGGAATATCATATTCCCGCGCAATCCGCTCCGCATACAGTGCATCCTGCCACCTGTTCTCATGTACCGAATAAGGTAAATAAATCAACAAAATCTCAATCTTTTTCTCCTGACAATATTCTATGATCTGACGAAGATATCTCCCGCCGGTCGAATCCATCTCAACGACGTTTTGCGGTCTCGGCTGTATTTTTTCATTCGGTACCACACCATACGCTATTTCCGCACCTTTTTGCTCGTTGCGCTTTTTCTCAAAATCATCCTGATCCAAATCCCACCAACGGCTATGATAAGCCGCAAAACGCCAGAAATACTCCAATCGTTCCTCTGGATCCTCCACCACATCATTGATCATGCGGATCTTATCGGCACGAAGCGGCAGATGATCTGTCTGCCAATGTGTGAAACTTCCCGCTTTCTCTTCCCGTTCCACACTGTAACAGTCCACCACAACCAGTTTCGGATTCGACTCGTTCAAGGCGTTTTTAACGGTCCAGTATGTGGTTGGCAGCGGATTCCCGTAGCTGCCAAGATTATAGGATGCTATCCCATGGTCGTTCCATAATTCCAATGGATACACTGCATAGGTCATATGGGAATTTCCAAAAAACAAAACATCATACAACTCGCTGTCTTTCATAAATTCCGCGTTTTTCTTATCGGCGTCCCCGGGATCTGTCAGTCTTGTCAAAAACAGCATACCTGCCCCCAAAAGAAACACCGTCATACATCCCCAAAATATTTTTCTCGCTCTTTTTCTCATTTGCAGTGTTCCTCTCAAGGCCAAAAAATATATCGTAAAATATGTTAAATGTCGATTGATATCCTCATTCCTCAGGACCTGCATAGAGAGAAAGACCGCCGTCAAATCGTTTTATGGCTGCCACACTGCCATCCCTGCGATTGATTGCCACGACCTGAACCGCCACCGCGTCACCCTGCGGCGTCTCCAGCAGATAATCATTATCGCTGCCCTGCAAAAGCAGAATCTTCTCCTCGCCGTCATTCTCATAAGAAACCGTCCCAAAAGAAGTCTCCGCACTCAGCCCCTCATGATCCACGCATTCAAATACCCCTCCCCCTTCGTTGTCCACTATCAGCATGTAATCACTGCCCCGATCCGCTGCCTCCATAAGCCTGTGCGTCTTTCCGCCTGCAAGATTCTCGATCAGCGGCAGAGATAATTCGCTCCATTGCCGGATATCCGCCTTTCCATCCACGTAAATGCAGCAGTCAAACGCCGGATCGGCAAGCATCACCAAAAACCTGTCCAACGACTCCTCTTTTCGCATATTGTCAATCTTATAGTCCGTATACCGCTTATAGTCATCGTCCCATTCACAATAGGCTTCCTCGCCTCTATGATCACGGATATCATAATGCTCCCGCATATATTGCCCCAGATAAGCGGTCACCTTTCTCCCTCCTGATCCGTTTAAATGGGAAATTCCGTCAGAACAATCAACTGCTAAATCTATCACCGATAAATCCAGAAAGTTGATATAAGGAACTCCGTACTCCTGTGCAATCTGCTCTGCATAAAGTGCGCTCTGCCATTCCTCCTCGTCTGCGGGAAAAGGCAGATAAGTCAGCAGGACGTCTATCTTTCGCTCCCGGCATTCCTCAATGATCCGACGCAGGTATGTCCCGCCGACCGACTCCATCGCAACGGTCTTTGACGGTCTTTCGGCTGTATCTCGAGGAGAATTTATTTGAAACGCAATCTCTGCCCCCTTTTGCACATTGATCTCTTTTTCAAAATCTCCTTGATCCAAATCCCACCATCGGTCATGATAGACGGCAAAGGGCAGGATAAACTCCAGCCAATCCTCCGGTTTCTCCACCACGTCGCTAATCATTCTGATTTTATCAAGCGACAGCGGCAAGTGATCCATCTGTGCATGCTGTAATCTTGCCGCCTTATTTTCCCGTTCTACACCATAACAGTCAACTACCACCAGCTTGGGATCCTTCTCCTTCAACGCATTTTTTAAGATCCAGTAAGTAGAGGGTATCGGGCTGCCGAAGCCTGCCAAGTTGTACGACGCCATCCCGTAATCATCCCACAATTCCATCGGAAACACTGTATTTGCCATATGAGAATTTCCAAAAAACAATACATCATACGCACTGTCTTTTTCTATAAATTCGGCATTCTTAGGATAAGCATTTCCGCAATTGGTCAATTTTGTTAAACCGTTCAGTCCGGCAACTGAAAGAACTACTGTCATACACACCCAAAAAAAAGCTCTCACTCTCCTTTTCATTCGTAACAAACCTCCTAAAACCGAAAACAAAATTTGCTTTTCCGTATCTGCTGATTTTTTCACTCCGTGTAATTTGCGGACAATACTTTTGGATTTCCTGAAATACTTCCTGCCCGTATTGCAATAAACGCCGCAACTGCCCCCGAAAATCTGTCTGATCATGGCAGGAAAAATCAAGCAGGAAAGACAACCCGCACCCAACATTGCCCCGCAATACTTAAATGCCGCCGCATATGCTTTTTTCAGCAAGAGTCCGCCCCTCTTTTCCTCGCCATCTTAGAATGAACCAGGTAAACCAGACTACCTCGCACATAAGCATAACATACATACGAAAATAAGCGGCTGCACCTACGGTTGCCGGCGACAACACAAAAAAAGAGAGATCATATAACGGAAACCTCCCAGCGCAAGCAATGCAAAAAGGATATTTACAAAACCCGCCTACCACTTCGTAAACATTCCCGGAAGCAGGGAACAAATCAAATGAATGACAACGTAGTAGAGTGGCGGATGAACATCGTTCGCCTGATTTTTCCATACATTCGCAAAATTGAAACGTTCTCCTTCCTGCACAGTCATATATTCATAGTAAGCTTCCCCGCCGGAAGCATAAGTGTAAGGCGCAAGCTTCGGCTGTATCCAAATCGGTTCTCCATCTTCCATCACATGATTCGCAAGCCCATATGAATATATTTCATCAATAAAGTAGTTCTTCTTTGAGGCGATTACTCCAATAAGCATCAACAAAAACAGCACATATAATGTCATCGGTCTCCAAAGCCGTCCACCCCATTCTCCTATCAAGGCAAAGAATCCCGTCATCACTTTCCTAGCATAAATAAAATTTCCAGATTCGACATTATCATAGCATATTCAATATCTCTTTTCAAATCCGTCTGAAAATTCCCTGTCTTCACGGGAAATCATTGTATACATCCTTCTTCAAACATGGTAAACTAATTATGCGCAAGGCAATGAACCGTGCCGCCGATAAGACGACCAAACGCCTGCTTACAAACAGCTTGGTCGGATGAGCGAAAAATCGGACGGCACCCGCCAATCTGTAAAAAACGAGGTATCCCATGAAAAAAGTATTTGTGATCGGCGCGGGACCCGCAGGTCTCACCGCCGCCTATGAACTGCTCAGACAGGATAAAAATAAGGAATACGCCGTCACGGTACTGGAGGAATCCGACGCCATGGGCGGCATCTCCAAAACCGTCAACTATAAAGGGAACCGCATGGACATGGGCGGACACCGCTTTTTTTCCAAAGTGCCCGAAGTCAATGAATGGTGGGAGCACATGCTGCCAACACAGGGTTCCCCTACCTACGACGACATCGTGCTGCAGCGCGAGATGACACTTGTTCCCGGCGGTCCCGACCCCGAAAAGGAAGACCGCGTGATGCTGCGCAGACACCGTGTATCACGCATCTATTTCAACCGAAAATTTTTTGATTACCCGATCTCCTTAAAACCGGAGACCTTCATCAACATGGGATTCCTCGCCACCATGCAGGCCGGTTTCAGCTACCTTGCCTCCATGATTCACAAGCGGAAGGAAAACTCGTTGGAGGATTTTTATGTAAACCGCTTTGGCAAAAAACTCTACTCCATGTTCTTTGAAAACTATACGGAAAACTTATGGGGCAGACACCCCTCCGAAATCGCTCCCGACTGGGGTGCGCAGCGGGCGAAGGGTCTGTCGGTCGCCGCCATCCTAAAGGACGTCTTCTCGAAAATGCTGCCGGGAAAGAAAAACCGCGAGGTGGAAACCTCTCTGATTGAAGAATTCAGCTATCCCAAACTCGGTCCCGGCCAGCTCTGGGAAGTGACGGCGGAAAAGATCAAGGAGCTTGGCGGAGAAATCCTCTGTCATGCTAAGGCGGTTAAGCTCCACAAAGACGAAGGAGGCCGCCTCACCACCATCACCTACGAAACCCCTGATGGCGAGGTGACGGCTGAGGGCGACATCTTCATTTC
The DNA here is from genome assembly GCA_002361735.1 of Lachnospiraceae bacterium UBA3282. Lineage (GTDB taxonomy): Bacteria > Bacillota > Clostridia > Lachnospirales > Lachnospiraceae > UBA3282. Next base: position 75,952 of record DETS01000031.1, read on the forward strand.
TTCCATGCCGGTCAAAGACCTGGTGGCAGGCTTAAACGATGTGCCAAAGACGGAAGCGGAAATCGCCGCCGGGCTGCCCTACCGCGATTACATGACCGTAGGACTGCTGCTGCCGAAACTGAACCTGAAAAACAAAACGAATTTGAAAACCATCAGCAATATCGTGCCCGACTGCTGGATCTATGTGCATGACAGAAGCGTGAAGCTGGGACGGTTCCAAATCTACAACAACTGGTCTCCCTACATGGTGCGCGACTTAGAGCATACGGTCTGGATCGGACTGGAATATTTTGTTACCGAAGGAGACCGGTACTGGACGATGTCCGACGAAGCGTTTACCCGCTTTGCCGTCAATGAAATCGTGAGTATGGGGCTGATCGACAAAGCCTCCGACGTGATGGATTCTCATGTGGAGCGTGTGAAAAAGGCTTATCCCGCCTACTTTGACACCTACAAGGATATGGACAAGCTGACCGCCTACTTAAAATCCATCGACAACCTCTACTGCGTGGGCAGAAACGGGCAGCACCGCTACAACAATATCGACCACTCGATGATGACCTCCTTTGAAACCGTGAAAAATATCTTAGGCGGCATCTCCTCCAAAGACAATATTTGGAATGTGAATACGGAAAAAACCTATCATGAGGAAGTGCAGAAGGAAAAGGACGCGCAGGCGGACCAAATCGAGGTGGATTAACTGCGCGCAAGCGGTGCCGACAGCACTGCGTTCGGACGCAGAATGCAACTGTCAGGCGACACGGCTCTGAAACCGTTGTATCACGGCACCTACCAGAACCAGAATTACCGTATAAACAGCCATCTCATACAGATAACGAGTGTTATGAACAGCTTGCAGATAATACCAGGGTGGGAGAAGCCGTTTTCCCGCCCTGTACTTTTGCAGATCCAGAAAGATCGGACATAACGCGAGCATCGCCGCCGAAAGCGGCAGAAGAATGACTCCAATCCACCTTGGCGTCCGGCACAAAAGCCGCAGCAAATTGGAAAATGCCAGCGCACAACAGGCAAAGACTGCCGCGCACACCACTTCTCTGAAAACATCCGTAAACACACCGCTCAGCTTACAGCACAGCAAAAGGATCACCGTCCCGTCCAAAAGGAATACGCCCCCCACGCCGTAAAATGCCAAGAAGCGCCCGGCGCCGGACAGTCTGCCATAGACACCTCTCTCCTCATCCCGCATAAAAAAGAGAACAGCGGCAAGTCCCATCACGACAAGCCAAATCGCCAGGATTCCCCTTAAAGGCGCCTGCACATAACTGATTTCCGTCGTTTCCACACTGCTTCCATCCGCATAGACAGGCACAAACAGACTCCCCCTCACCGCCACGCCCTCATAGGTTTGACGGATCATCTCATCGGAAAGCTCTGTCAATCCCAAATCCCGTGTCACATAACTCTCATAGACAGCATAGGAAAAGGCGGGATAGATCGCCGCCGAAAGCGTCTCCCTTGCCAGGATCAGAGGCACACGGTCCCGCCGTTCCACCACCTTTACCAGGGGGCGCACCCGCCGCTTTTTTGCAAGCTCGCAAAGCGTCTCCTCCATCTCCTCGGAAAAGAGCCAGGCGGCATCCGCCGCCCCCGTCTCCACCAGCGTCACCGCCTCCTCTCCCGTCTCACAGGAAAGGAAACGAAATGCGCTCTTTTTGTCAAGCAGCCGTTCTTCCACCTGCTTTGCCGCCGCATCGTCCTTCGGCACGTACAGGGCAATAGAAGCGATCCCGCTCTCCTCCTTTGCCAGACCTCCCAAACCCGCTGCAAACAGAAGGGGCAAGGCAAGCAAAAGCAGGAAACTGCATTTACATAACAGGCGTTTTTGTATTAACCAACCTCTCACAAGCATATCGCCTCCACCTCTATCCCTTCAAAATCCGCCGCTGTCTAACCACGGCCGCCAGAAACAGAAATGCCGCCAGCCATACGATGACCGCCGCTCCCGCACCGCGCGCATCCCTCTCCCAAAAACCACTCTCCACCAACCGTGCAGCCGCACCCGCGGGGAGAAATCCTCCCACAGACCGGAGCCGCTGCGGAAAAAAGGCGCTCGGATAAAAATATCCCGCAAGATACGCCATCCCCACGCCGACAAGCAGCTGCAGCATCAGCCCATTCACGATTCCGTCCGCCACTTCATACAGGAAAAACTGAAGCGCCGCAAACATTGCCGCCGCTGAAAAAAACGCGGGAAGCAGCGCAAGAAAAGGCGCTGCGCCCATGCCTTCCCACTCCGGCAGCGAAAAAAGCTCCCGTTCCAGCCCCTGCGCCAACAAACAGACTGGAAGAAAAAAGCCCGCGCACAAAAAAAACAGATATGCCAGATACTCTCCCGCCACCTGCGAAAGCGCTCCCACGCCACCTGCCTTTAGCATCCTCGCCAGAGCGCTCTTGCGGGAAAGGAAAAAGACGCCGCCGGAAAGTCCCGCCAGAAGCGGCAGCAGAAGAACGATCCTGCAAACATAATATGCTTCCAGGCTGAGCCCTTCTGCGTAGCCCAGAAGCTCCACCTCGCTGAAACCGCTGCGGGAAAGCACCAGATTGATCAGCATGAGATTCAGCTTGTCCGTCTCTGAGCCGACCCGGTCCGCGCTTCCGTTATCATAGAGCACACGCTGCATTCCGTAAATCGCGCTCTGGGAAGCCGTCACCAGTGTGGAGGCAACATCCGCGATTTCTCCCATCACCGTATATCCCAGCTGCGTCTGTCCCGCGTCCGCCGAATATGTGACACGCGTGTCATTACCTCCATAGATAATGGCATCCAAAAAGTCATCCGGCACCCGCACCACGGCTGTCAGTTCTCCCCGCGCAAGCGCCGCCTCCGCCTCTGTCTCCGTCATCTCAACCAATTCAATCATCAGACGGGAATCATCCACCGTCTGCAGCGCGGCAAAGCCGAAGCCCAGATAAGAGCCTGAGACATCCCCCACCAGCCCGATCCGATATCTCTGCTGTCCTTCGCCCGCCCCCTGTGTGACGAGCACGGCTGCCAGAATACCCACGCAGGAACAGATCGCCAGGCCGATCCCTGTCTGCAGCGGCAGCAGACGGCAGACGCGCTTTAATTGTGCCAAAAAATAACCTGCCATCCTTCTCATTTACAAAGCCTCCGCCAGCTTATGGACATCGCCGTCGTATTCATAGGGATGCAGGCTGCCTTCCTTTAGAATCAAACACTTGTCACACAGCGCAAGATCCTGCACATCATGGGTCGTAAGCAGGAGGATGCCGCCCGCCTCCTTGTATGCCGTCAGGCAGCGGATGATATTCTCCTTACAGACCAGATCCAGAGCTGCCGAAGGCTCGTCGAGCACCAGAATCCCCGGGCGGGAGGCCATCGCGCAGGCAAGAGACAGTCTCTTTCTCATGCCGCCCGACAGTTTGCGCACGGGCGTCTTTAAGAAACCGTCTATCCCCAAGAAGGCAAGAACGCCTCCCGCAAGCTCACGCTTTAAGGTCTCCTTATCATGCCACATCCGCAGGTTATCCCAAGCGGAAAGCTCCTCCATCAGCGGATCCTCCTGCGGTACATAGCCGAGCACCTTCGGAATCCGCCCGGGATAACGCAGAAGCTCCGCCTCCCCATAAAAAAAGGAGCCGCCATCCGCCCTGCGCACGCCCGACAGAATCGACAAAAGCGTCGATTTTCCGCTGCCGTTTCCGCCAAGAATGCCCACACACTGCCCGCTCTCAGCCATAAAGGCGACATCCGTAAGTACCTGCTTCTTTCCGTAAGCCTTACGGATCCCCTGCACTTGTATTGTCATTTTCGTTTTCATTTCCTGCGCCATCCGCCTATCCCTTTCGTCTGCAGCGCATCTTACTGTCCATCGCCGCCTGCCGCAGCTTTACCGACTTACCGCTGCTGTCCCGTCAGCGCCTTTTTCACCGCCTCCGCGATACAAACCATTCCGTCCGCCGTGGGATGCACCCCGTCAGTCGTCATCTCTCCCAGATTGTCTATCGTGACACCGCAGTTTTGCAGATCGATTACGCCAAGCCCTCTTGTCTTTGCGATTTTCTCGATGGTTCCGCTGTAATCCGCCGCCGTAAGATCATCCCCGTTCACAAAATCCACATACGGCGTTTCCGTTCCGTAATCTCCCACCGGAAGCAGGGTACAGCAGTAGATTTCCGCCGGCGGATACTTTGCCTGAAGCTTATCCAGCATAAGCGAGTAGGCATCGCTAAAGGCTTCTATCTCCCCTTCCTCCACCAGCATAGTACCGTCATTTTCCCCCATCGGGACCGTATTCAGCAGGTCGTTGGTGCCCAAATAGATCAGGATGATATCCGGACACATCCCCTCCGGTCCCATGAGCGCACCGGTGCGCAGTTCATTGACGGCGCAGCGCGGATCCTCCATGCCCGTGGAATCTCCGGAAACAGTAGCCCCCGCATTGGAATCGTTTTTGCAAAGAGTAAGTTCCAAGTCATTCACGACCTGATGCCACCAGGTATCCTCCACCGCCTGCACCGCCCCATAATCCGGGAAAAAAACGGCGTACCCTTCCGGATTATGACCGCGGAAGGTGGAAATGCTGTCCCCGAAGATGGAAATCGATTTTCCCTCAAGCAGCGTAGCTTTCTCTCCCGCGGTTTCCCCGCTGTCCGCCTCCGTTTTTTCGGAGGCTGTCTCTGCGCTCACGCTATCCGTGTTTGCTTTTTCGGAAGCTGTTTCTGCACTCTCCCGCACACTGTCCTCACTCGCCTTTTCGGAAGCTGTTTCCGTGCTTTCCTGCCCTGCCCGGCCACTGTCCTGTACCGTTGTCTCCGCGCTGCCTCCGCAGCCCGCAAACATCAGAGAGACTGCCGCCATACACACTGCCGCCATCATTCTTTTTCTCATTTGCCTTCACCCTCATAACAACCGTTATTATATTTTTACTTTTTCTTGAACATCGACTGTCTCGCGCCGTGCATCTGCCTGTGCTTTAAGACATCGTCCACAGCGTCCATACGCAGTCCCGCATCGATAAAATCACAATTCTTACAAAAGGGATAATTGTGCCTGCCCGCGGCGATCGCCTCCCGCAGTTTCCTGTATTTTTCGCTGTTCCAACCTTCCCGCAAGGGCGTCGTATTCAGATCCGCCAGTTCCGTGACCTCGAAATTATCACAGCAGCAGATTCCCAGCTTGCCAAAAGGCGTGATCCACACATCGGTAAAGGGCATCAGGCAGGTCTCCTTGATGATCTTTCCCTTAGACTGCTTATTGGGAGCACTGCCCGCACGGTTTGTCAGCACTTCTTTCAGATAGCGGATCTGCACCAGAATATCTACATCCCGAAACTCATCCGGATGCGCCTTCACATAGTCATGAATCATCTGCACATTGTCGTGCATCTTCATCTCCAGCCCATAATTATTGATGATGAGCTGATCCACATAAGGGACGATCTGTTTCACCTTGTCCACGTTGAGGAGCAGACCGTTGGTGGACATAAAGATAAAGGCGTCGGGAAGCTGCTCTCTGGCATATTTGTGAAATTCCACGATGCGCGTATCAAGCCACGGTTCATTGTTGCCGTAGAGCGTCAGATGCCCCTTGTAATTCCAGTCACGAAGCTGGTCGATGATGGAGTGGTAAAGCGCGTCATCCATTTTTTTATAAGGACGTTTTTCCGCATGAATATTAGCGGTACAAAATTCGCAGGTGCTGTTGCAGCGGTTCACCGTCTCCAGATTCACCACCAGCGGATGCGGCGCCTCCTCATGACTCATGAAATAATCGATATACCCTTTCTGGGATCTCCTGCGGCTGATAAACTGCAGTTTCAGATAGCTCTCACTGGAAATTTGGGGCAGATATTTTTTGGCGTTCCACCCGATCACGCCGCCGAAATTGTGTACTCTGATTGGCATATGATGACTCCTTTCTGTACTCACACAGGATTGATATTTCTGTCGCAGGCACGCTCTCGCTGCCTTCCGCTCGCAACGGTACATAATATGCCAAAGAACGGCATATAAGTACCGGCGGCTCCAGAGCACCTGCTTACAGAAATATCAATCCAGCATCCGTGTATGATAAACATAAACTGACATACTCCCGTCCTCTGCGGTATACTCCCCCACTCGGGACAACCCGACTTCCTCCGCGTTGGAGAGTTTAATCCTGGAAAAAAGATATTTCCCGTCAAGGTCCGCAAACGCTTCCCCATCCATATAAATGCGGTCATCCGTTGCATACACCGTCTTGGTGGCGCTCACGATGCTTAAGTCCGTCCCGGAGTACAGATAGGCTCTCGCGCCCCAATCGTCATAATAGATCCCGGTCGCCTCCACCCGCTCCAGCGCCGGAGCAATGATCTTACGGAACTCTTCCTTGTACTGCTGGGAATAAAAGCCCAGATAACCGTCAAGCGTAGCGATTCCGTTATACTCAAGCACCGCCGGGTGGAACCCGTAGGCTGCCGACCACTCGCCCTGATAGCCGATGTCCTCCTTAATCTCCTCAAACAGCTCCTTGGCATAAAACTGTTCATAGGAAAGCTCATCCACTTCCTGTCCGTGGAAATGCTCGTAAGCCCTGTTATAACAGGTATGATATAAATCATTATAGCGGTTCGGCGTCAGGATCACCGTCAGCAGCGCAAGGCAGACAATACCGTTTGCCAGCCACACCCGCCAAATCCCTCCTTCGTAAAGCTTACACAGCACTGTAAATAACGCGGCGTACCAAAGGAAGGGATTGAAAAAGACAGTGCGGTTAAACTGCCAGCCCTCAAGCGGCGGAATCAGACGTTCCACAAGCGAGCGCAGCGGTTCGTAGTCATAAAGACCGTACACCACACAGTTAAAAACGATAAAGACTATCAGCAAATTGAAGGGATCCCGAAACATTCGCTTCCATTCCCGTTTTATTGCATAACATCCGTTATTTATGATAAAATAAAGGCCGCAGACGGGAAGAACCACCTTTGCGTGCACGCTGTCCGCATGAAAGATACCCGCCTTGAAAACCTCCGCGATCTCTGAGAGGATCTCCGCCGGGGAAAGGCTGGGATTCACGATGGAGGCGCGGATCGTCACCTCGTCACTGAAAAGCATCTGCCCGAACAGCCGATATTCACACGCCACATAACCTGCAGCCAGTACAAGAAGCGCAAGCAGCATCCGCAGAACCGCCTGCCCGTCGCAGCGGCTCGCCCGATCCTGCCGCCCCTCTCCCGCATTGTTCTGCACCGTTCCTTCCTCACTGCGCTGCCTGCTGCGTGACCGCCGATACAGCAGCCTGCCAAACAGCCACAAAACAAACAGCGCCAAGTATCCCAAAATAAAAATGCCGTGGTAAGAAAAATAGGATACCAGCGGGTAAGCAAACAGCGCCGGATACCACCATACCGCCGCCTTTTGCCCGCGGTAGATCCTGATCAGGATAAAAACACACAGCGGAATCGAGGCGAAGGCAAAACCAAAAGCCGGAAAAAACCAGAGTGCGCCATAGCAAAGCCCCGTCATAAACACGATCGGGCGGACCCGCAGGTACCGTTCGCCAAGAAGTTCTTTTGCCGGCAGCCAAAATGAGAACATCCCCAACAGGATCTTTCCCAAAATGCCCAGGATATAGGCTGTGTAGGTCGGGAAAATCATATAGAGCACACTGTAAAGCGAAAATTCCGAAGGCAGCATATCTCTGCTTATGCCTCCCAAAAACGGCACATCCACACCGTGTTTCCAAAAAGAATCCGTGTTTTTCAACATCTGAAACTGCGCCAGAAACAGATCCATATTGTCATGGACACCGATATAACTGCGCTCCCCGTATGCGAAAAACACCGCTGCCGTAAACAACGGGAACCCGATGACCGGAAACAGGAACCAATATTTTGTTAACCATCGAAACCATTTTTGTTCGGTCAATTTTTTCATGTTTTCTGATTCCTTTTCAGAGGATCTTTGATCCTCTAAAGTTAATCGCGAAGCGATTTACTTTTGCGGAACACAAACAACTTCTGTCCAAAAAAGTTCATCACGATAAAGATCCCCATGCCAAAGATCATAGCGATATTTTCAAACAATGCCTGCGACAGCCCGCCGCCTTCCGACAGCCCCGTAAGCTCGATGAGCTTGGTAACCAGCGGTTTTGCCACACTGAAAGAGACCAGATAGCACACAATGATGTTAAGCGCGAAACGCCAAGGCAGCCACTTGTCCCGCTCCTCCACCTTAAAGGTCAGTTTCGCGTTCGCGTGATAGGAAAAAACGCTGCCGATAAAGTAAGAAATCCCACTGGAGAGCCAGTAATTCATATGGATCAGGTTATAGAGCAGCGCCATGATCACCCAGCCGAGAAACGTATTGATCACGCCCACCATCCCAAAGTGTATGACCTCCATTATAAAATCTTTGTATTTTTCAAATAATGTCTTCATCCGCGTATCCTGTTCCGTTCTGCCTCTATTTCCGACCTTCTTCTCTGCCTATTTCTCAGTCAGCTTCCTTTTCCCGATTTCCTTCGATTCCGTATTCCGCCGCATAGCGCTCCATCCAGAGCGGACGCTCGATCGAGACCACGCTCCGTTTCCCGTAAAACCTGCCTGTCACCTGATTGGTGTATGCGTCCTTATCCTCCGTGACGGACATGTGCATCAGCGGTCCCTGTTTATCGTTGATACCGGGAATAACCGCATCCGTCATCCTGTCATCTTCCAAAAGCCGCGTCTGCAGCTCCATCTGCTCCTGAAAATCTGCCGCCTGTCCGCTAGTTATGTAAACCAGTGCTTCGTAGGAGGTACAACGCTTGATCCCGCTCCGATTCAACAACCCGAGCACGGCACAGACCACCAGCCCGGCAGCCACCACACCCCAAAAAACCTTTTGCGGCGCACCGGCCTGTTCCCGCTTTTTCAGACGGGCGGTAAGGCAGTCCGCCGCCATCAACAAAAGAAATGCTGCCGTCAGCAAAAAAATCAGATAATTCGTGTTGGGCACGCCTTTTGAGACCGTTACCCCCGCATAGAGTTCCGGCGCCTGCATCGCACTGTATAGGCAGAAAAGCATTACGCCCAGCAAAGGGGGATAAGGAATGGCAAGCCGCTCCTTTCGCTGCCAAAGTATCATCATAAAAAGCAGAAACAAAAACAGCAAGCCCACCAATGCCAGCGGTCTCTCCTTTGCATAAACGCCGATATCCGTTATCGCGTGCACAAAACAGCCGCCGATCGTCTTGATCGCCTTCACCGCAGAAAAGCCGAAGTCATTTCCGCCGCGCACCAGATTCCCCGGCGCTTTCATGCTCACCACAAGACCGACCAGTTCTGTCAGCATGGGAATACCCAGCCGGAGGATCCGCCTGTCCTTCCGAAAAAATAAGCCCCACGCACAGGCATAAAACGCCGCGATCAAAGCAAACAGCGCGGCCTGATAGTTAGAGCCGCCAAGCAGCGTCATAAAAATCAGAATACCGGCAAAGGTACGCCATCGATAACTCTCACCGTATCGAAGCAGCCATACCGTCAGCACCTGGCACATGGCAAAGGGCAGCATATAATGCGCACACCCGTTGAACCAGTAAATAGAGGATCTGGTATTGGGAATAAATTCAATGCTGATGATGAGAAACCACACCGCAATCAGCAGACAGCTAAAGCCGCCAAAGCCGAGCTTCCTGCATAAGACTTCACGGAACAGATATGCGGTACTGGCAATCCACAAAAAGAGCATCAAAACGGCCACTATGACATATGCCTTATCATGAAACACTTCGGGCTGCAGCGTAAACACCGCGATGCTGAACCAGGTTCCCTGCCAGCCGCCGTAAAACTCTCTAACGGTCTGACACATACCCTTAAACACCTCCACCGGGGAATGTGTGCTCATCCACGCCGTCCTGGTGTAGAGACCGTATCCGTAATCGTCCCCGCTCGCCCGATTGACTCCCGTCAGATACACGATCGGCAGTAACAATATCATAAAAACGATCACGCTGATGCCAGCCGCGATCTTCTGTTTCTTTTCCGTCATGCGTTTTCTCCTGCCCGACAACATGATCTTTCTTTCCACTTGCCAAATGCGGTCCGCTTCCCTATAATAAAAAACAACCGACATTATGTATTAGTATACACAATCCCGGTCGATTTATCAACAAGGAGACTTATGTGAGATGCTCCGGAACAGAGGTTTTTATGCAGACATTCAAAATCCATCACATCGGTTATCTGGTCAAAAAAATGGAGGCGGCGAAGCAGACCTTTGAAGCGCTCGGCTACCTCCCGGAACAAGATACCGTCTACGATCCCGGCCGCGATGTGGACATCTGTTTTCTGCAAAAGGACGGCTATCGCGTCGAGCTGGTCTCCCCCGTCTCGGAACACTCCGTGGTGGCGGGCCTGCTCAAAAAATATAAAAACTGCCCCTACCACATCTGTTACGAGGTCGAGGATTACGAGAGTGCAAGCGCCGCCCTGTCCGCGGCAGGTTTTCTGGCAATTGACACGCCCGCCGAGGCGCCCGCTATGGGGAACCGCAAAGTCGCCTTTTTTTCCGGCCCCGCGATCGGCATGGTGGAAGTCCTGCTGCCCTAGCCGAGCTGACTGAGGATGATATCCGCCATCTCCCCCACATTCTTCATGGACACGACCTGCCCCATATTGAATTTCATGCCGAACGCCTGCTCTACCGCCGCCAGCAGATTGATGTGCTCCAGAGAGTCCCATTCCTCGATATCATCCGCCGTGGTCTGATCCGTCACCGTGATCTCCTCGTCATCGAACACATCCCGAAATACCTCATTTAACTTTTCAAACACTTCTTCTCTGCTCATACGCTCTCCTTTTCCACTGCAATCACCGTATTCTTCGGCGCATAATCGGCGGGAATCACGAAGCGCCAGCTTGTGACACCCGTGTCAGTTTTCTCCGTCTTCTCAAAGCCCATCACCGCATAAAAGTCCTTTACCATCGCATTTTTCGCGGTGGGATAATAATATCCCATAATGGTCCCAATGCCGCGCGCCCGACACGCCTCCACTATGCTGTCCATCATAGCATATTCCATATCTCGCTTCAATACCCGACAGCTCATCAGCCATAATTCTATATGCAGCACACTCCGATCGGCGGATGCGTCTGTTTTCCGTGCCGTCTGTCCGTCCTGCAGGTATGCCGCAGCATCCTCCGCCGCGCCGCACCTGCCGATCACCACGGATACCACGCCATTGTCACCGAAGCGGTCCGCAAGCTTCCCGTAACGGGTGATATACCTCTCATCCGCCGCAAACGCCTCGATCTCGTTCTGCGTATACCTTCTGGTCGTCAGATTGAATTGGTTGCTCTTATTGGAAAGCTGAGCAATCCTTGCCATATAGAGCGCCTCAAAGGGTTTGATCGTTCCCTTCATCTCCAAAGAGCGCAGATACTCCCGATAATCACCAAACTGTGCCTGCTGCTTTTTCCGCTCCGCGTTTGCCAGGTACATCTCGTTGCGCTTCCTGTCGTCCTCCGACAGCTTTGTGACCTCAAAAAATCCGCTGCGGTCCAGAATCTTCACATACTGCTCGGGCGTACCGATCTCGGGCACTGCCACACCGGGAATCTGCAACTGCACGATCTCCCGCTCCGCCGGATTATCGTCCACAAACACCATGCTGTCCGGAAGGATGGCAAGCTCCTGCGCGATTTCGGAGATATTTTGGCTCTTGGGCTCCCAATTCGCCTTGATGAGGATAAAATCTTCCGGCTTTAAGACGCCCTCCGGATGGCGCAGGCCCGCAAGCGCATTCTCTTCCTCATTCTTGGAATTGACCGTCAGCATGACACCGATGTCCTTCTGCGCCTTCAGATAAGCCTGAAATTCCGCATAAACCTGTCCCATGGGCGTCTCCTGTCCGATCTCCAGATTCTCCGGACCGTCGTCCCCCACGATGCCGCCCCAGAGCGTGTTGTCCAAATCCAGGGCCAGCGCCTTTTTATTTTTTCCGAAAATTGACTTGATGATGAGCGACAGATTGTGAGCAAAAGCAGGAATAGCCTGCATACAGCAGGCGTACTTGTACATATGCCAGTACAGCGGATCCGACCAGCTCTCAAGCCCGTAGGCAGCCGACAGATAATTGATGTCGTGGATATAAAAATTTTCATGCTCTCTGGCATACTGATAGAATGCCTCATTGAGCCTGTTCAAAAAAGAAATCCGCCCCTGGATGTATACTGCTTCCTGATTGCCGAGCAGTCTGTAGTATGGATACTCAAAATTATTCTGGATCACGGGGCAGTGATAGGTGTCCGCCAGCTTGTCCCACATCACCCGAAAATGCGAAAACTGCTCCGAAAACAATTCCTCGACCCGCTCTTTGGTATCTGCGGGAGCAGGATAGTCCGTCACATTACGGTTGGATGTATGAATGAAAATCAGTTCCGGCGCAAAGTCTGTCAGGCGCGGATTATCAAACATCGCATCCTGCCAGTACTGCGCATACTCCGACTCGTAAAAGACGGGACGGATTCCCTGTTCCAGCAAAAAGAGTTCCAATATCCGAATGATATCGTGCGTCGTGCTGCCTCCCAGGACCGCGATCCGCTTCTCCAAAAAATCCGTCTGCCGCTCCAAGAGCGCTCTCTTTAGTTTCTTTGACTTCTTTAAGATCATCTTCCCGTCAAAGGGGTACGTAAGCTCCTGCATCATTTCCTCCATTCCGAAGCATTTTTCAATACTTATCACTCCTCCGGCCAATAATCTCTGCGGATGATCGACGCGATCTTCTCCGCATAGATACGGGCTCCCTGCGGCGTCATATGAACACCGTCCGCCAGATATTTATCCGCTGTCTCCGCGTCGATACCGCTGGCCTCAAACGCGTTGAAAAAGAGAACTCCTTCCTCCTTGTGCAGATCTGCGACATAGCCCGCTCCTCTGGCAAAATGGATCAGGGGACCGTGGCCATAGTCCAGAGAATAGCCGTCGCCTATGAAGGTCTGACCACTGAAAATCTGGCAGTAATGCGGACTAATCACCAGGATCTGCGCGTCCGGGAAACTGCTTTTCAGCCTTCCGATCGCATCTTCCATCGCTCCCGTATAGGTGTATACGCTCTCCACCGGCAGAGTATCTCCGTTTTCCAGATAACGGCTGTTGGGAATCTTGCCGGTGAGGAAATCATTGACGCCGTACTCGATAATAAAGTAATCCGTCTTGGAAAAATCACAGGTCTTTAAGATTTCCTCCGCCGCAAATCCCTTAAAAACATCCGGGCTGATATTTCCCTGAATCGCGTTTACGATACCGAGCAGTCCCCAGGAAGTCCATTTGTTAACATCATAACTCTCGTTGGGCAAAAGCGCCGCCGTCGTCCCGCCGATAGACATATTATAGACCTTTGCGTTAAGCTGTTCCGAAATGATATCCGCAGCGCCGCTCTCCGTTCTGTCGCCGTCCATAATGCTGTCGCCCATGATAACGATCTGCATGCTGTAATCACGTTCATCTTCCTGCGCCTTCGTCTCTTTTGCCGCAGGTTCCGGCTCCTGTGCCTCCTGTGAGCTGTCTGCCTTCTCCATCACCTTGGCAGGCGCCTGCACCGATGTCTCCGCGCTCCCCGCAGGCTGCTGTTCGCCGTGGGCAGTCGTCACACTCGCTTCACTCTGCAGTCTCTGCCACTCCTCCTTAAGCTCCTGCACCGTCCGGCTGTTCTGCTCCTCTAAAGCCAGACGATCCCGCTCCACGCGGATCCGCGCCTGCCCATAAAGGATCTCGATGATCGCCAAAATACAAAAACCGATCAAAATCACCAGCAATGTATTAACGCCTTGTCTGCTTCTCCTTACATTTTTCATATTTCTACCAATCCTTCCTGTTTTGTTTCCCTCAGACAGATCACTGCACAATTCCTTTTACCGTATTCACTCTACCACATTTTTTTTCCATTTCCTATATCCGTAAACAGGAATTAAAGAATATTTACAGAAATCTTAATATTTTTCTCCTTTACAGTTTATGGTATAATGAGCGCAGATATACACAATGATTGTCTTTTACGAAAGGATGCGCCGATGTCGAACCTCTTTTTCCTCCTGCTTCTCGCCGGATTCTATGCAATCGAACTGTTTTTCATCGGTCCGGTGGACGGCATCAACGATGACTGGGGGATGTACAGCATCCTTTCCGGTGCCTATACGGGAACACCTGACGCACATGTCATGTTTTTTCTCTATCCGCTTTCGTGGATATTTACAAAACTTTACAGCCTGTGCAGTTTCATTCCCTGGTACGGCATCTTCCAGCACGGCGTTCAGATCGGCAGCCTCTACGCCGTCTATCAACGCGCACTTCGTATCCGTAAAAAACACGATCCCGAAAAGTATCGTTTGCCGGTGGCTTTCGTCACGTTCCTGCTTCTATTTTTCATCGTGGATTTGAATGTGCTCTCGGAGGCGCAGTATACCACCACGGCAGGGCTTGCCGCCGGCGCAGCGCTTTTTTGCTTTACCACTTCCAGAAGCAATCAGGGAAAAAAGCGCTTTTTTCTGGACAATATCCCTACGTTTCTGCTCGCCTGGATCGCTTTTTCCATGCGCCAGAATATTTTTTACCTCTGCCTGCCCATGGCGGGTATGCTGTGGCTTTCCAAGTGGATCCTGTCCCGGCGAAACAGACACGAGAATACCGCCTTTAAGCTTCTTGGCTTTGCGTTGATCCTCGGCGCCGGCATGGGGATCCTGTGGGGCATCAACGCTGCCGCCTACGCCTCCCTGGAATGGTCTGACTTCAGAAAGATCAATCATTACAGGGAACGGGTCGGCGATTTCTACTCCTGGCCCGAATACGAGGAGTGCCGGGAAGACCTTACCGCGCTCGGGATAGACGAAGAAACCTATTTTTACCGCCGCTACGGTGCGCCCTATATCGGCCATGACATGTCGGTCTCCGATTGGGAACAGATGCACCGTATCGCCAGAAAATGCTATCTTGCCCGCACCGATTGGGGAGATCGTCTCAAGCACATCGTCATCGGGCTCGTGAACACGTTTTTCTACGAGGACGGTATGCAGCCCGCTAACCTGCTTGCCGGCATTTTGCTGCTTTTTACTTTGGGACTGATCCTGTTTCAGCGGAACGGTCAGGCGCTCTTTGTCTATCTGATGTATCTGTTCGGGCGCATGGTCAGTTGGTGCTATGTACTCTATGAAGGTCGCTTTCCCAAGCGCATCGTGCAGCCGCTCATCACGGTCGATTATATGATCCTGTTTGCGATCCTCCTTGCCTTCAATCTGCTGCAGCTGGACAGGGCGCGGAAATTCGTGGTCACGCTCTCTGTTATTCTGCCGCTTAGCGTGCTCTCCTTTTCCATAACGCGCGCCAACGTACGGGAAAACTACCATGTCCACCGGGAGACCTGGGAAGGGCTGAAAAACTACTGTTTCTCTCACCCCGACAATTTCTACATATGGACCTACGATTCGGGGACGCTGGAACATTTCTGCGAAACGCCCTTTGCCGCCGATCAGGACATTTACCAGAACTTTATCTACACCAACTGGGGCGTCATGTGCAACCCCAATACGCAAAAAAAACTGTCCGACCAGGGGATCGGCGATTTCGGTCGGGACCTGGTGGACAGCGATCATGTCTATTTTATTCTGCAGGATGCACCCTTTAATCAAGAGCACCCTGTCCTCCTATATTTCCGGCATACCTATCATGCCGAAATCCGGGTGGCGGATACCTTTACCGCAGGAGATACTTCCTACTGCGTGTATCAGCTCTATCCGCTTTGAGCCGTTATTGTTCCCGCACCCGCCTGGTCACAAGGGTGAGTCGGTATTCGAAATCCCGCCTGTTTTTTAATGCCATATTGGACAGCATCAGCCCTGCGAACAAAGATTGGAGCGCTGCCAGTCCGATAAACCCACAGACAAAAAGCGTCGGGAACCGGTCTACCATACCCGTTTCGATATAGGTGATCAGGATAGGAATAAACAAGATCACCGCAATCGCCGACAGAACCGCCGCGCATAAACCGAAAAAGCCAAACGGTTTATAATCGCGGTACAGCTTCATGATCGTATGCAGAACTTTGAAGCCATCGGAAAAGGTGTTCAATTTCGATTCACTCCCCTCAGGTCTGTCCCGGTAATCCACGATCACATTTTCAATCTGCATATTATTGTAGACGGCATGGATCGTCATCTCCGTCTCAATCTCAAATCCCGTGGAAAGCACGGGAAATGTCTTTACGAAACCGTAGCTGAACGCACGGTATCCCGTCATGATGTCCTTAATATCGCAGTGAAACAGGCGGTTGATACTGCCGCGCACGATGGAATTTCCGAAATTGTGAAAGGGTCTCTTATTCTCCGTAAAGTAAGTAGAGGAAAGCCTGTCGCCCACCACCATGTCCGCACTGTGATGCAGCACCTTGTCCGCCATTTCCCCCGCATACTCCATGGGATAAGTATCATCGCCATCCACCATGATATAGCATTCCGCCTCCACTTCACGGAACATCCTGCGGATCACGTTCCCCTTTCCCTGCATATGCTCATAGCGAATCACCGCACCGGCTTCTCTGGCAAGCTCCACCGTGCGGTCGTTGGAATTATTATCATAAACGTAGATCACCGCCTCGGGAAGCGCTTCTTTCGCGTCCTTTACCACTTTGGCGATCGTCTTTTCCTCATTATAACAGGGAATCAATACTGCTATTTTGTCCATTTACCGTCTCCCAAACTCCTGTATGACGCGCTACGCTTCCTGTCAACATACCGCGCATTGTCTGTGTGCCTATTTTATCATATTATTTCCTTCTTTACTATCCCAATTTATTGATTGCGCTAAAATCCCTGATAAATAAACTCTGTCGCGCTGTACCCCGGTCCGTAACAGCCAAACAGGATCACCGCAAACAGGAGAAAATACCACAAAAGCCAGCGCAGCGGAAGCGGTTTTTTTGCAATGCCGTCCCGCACGGATCCCTTTCTCTGCAACAGCGAAACTGCCCACAGCAGAAGAAGGGAAAGCACCGTGACCGCCAACTCGATTCCGTCAAGCCCCAAAAGAAGCAGGGAACCGTTCCAGAGGATCTCGGGGTGAAAATGCGTCACCGCCCCCGCAAGCATCGAAAACGCGTCCCCCACCGAAGCCGCCCGGAAAAACAGATCGCCGATACACACCAAAAAGAAGGTGCGCAAGATACGAAACCCCGTCACCAGCCGTCTCTCCGCATTCAGATGAAGTCTTTCCAGCACACGCGCAAAGCCGGGCGCCCAAAGTTCTTCCAATACGATATAGCACCAATGCAAAAGCCCCGATCCGATCACGAATTTCCAGTCACCGCCGTGCCAAACACCCACCGTAAACCAAAGCACGAACATCGCCGCAAAGGTCGCAAGCTGCTTGCCGCGCTTTTTCCCGTATTTCTCTTTGCACTTTTTATTGATGTCCGTAAAGAGTTTTGACCGCAGCAGCGGATAAAAAACATAATCTTTCATCCAAACGCCCAGCGTGATGTGCCAGCGCCGCCAATACTCCGCCACACTCTTTGAGAAAAAGGGCGTCCGGAAGTTTTCCGGCAGACTGATTCCCAGACTCTCCGACATACCCAGTACGATATCCATGCAACCCGAAAAATCCGTGTAGAGCTGAAAGGCGTATGCCACTGTCGCCACCCAGATATATGCCCCGGAAAACGTCTCGTAGCTGCCGTAGACCGTATTTACCAAAACGCCCAATCGCTCGGCGATCACCAGCTTCTTAAAAAACCCCCAGACCATGCGCTGCAAGCCGCGCGTCACCTGCCGATAATCAAACGCATGCGGCGCAAAAAACCGTTCCGCGTGCTCCCTGTACTTAAGGATCGGTCCGGAAATCAGATTCGGAAAATACATGCCGTAAAGCGCAAGCTTTAAGCCGTTTTTCTGATGCTCCGCCAGCCCGTAGTAAACATCGATCACATATCCCAACAGGGAAAACGTATAAAAACTGATTCCCAGCGGCACTAAAAAATCCACTCCGGAAAGCAGCCCCTCGGAAGCACCAAACAGATGCGCTACGCCATTTGCCGTATTGATCAAAAAATTGACATATTTCAGGGCAAAGAGGATGGCTATATTGACCAGTATAGTCAGAAGCAGGATCCTTTTGCGCCTTTTCTCCTCCTGCGCCGTCGTGCGGCCAAGCAGCCACGTTCCCGTATGACATGCCGCCACGGAAAAAACAGGATAAAGCAGCAGCGCCCCCTGCCCCGCAAACAGACAGTATGCAACGCTGCACAACAAAAGGAATCCCCACTGGAATTTCCGGGGGATGCTGTAGTAAAGTATCAACATAACCGCAAAAAAGCATAAAAAATAAAAAGATGTGATTCCCATTATGCCGCTTCCTGCCTCAGCCTTTTCTATCAACCAATATCTTATCATAAACCCGCCGCAAATGAAAGCTTGTAATAATCCCGCTCATAAAGTAAAATGATTTTGTGAGGTGCTCTAAACTATGAAAATCAAAAAAATGCCTGTTTGGCTTACGATAGAACCGAATGACAGAAACCGTTTTTTTTCCCTGGCGGCGCTCTATACAATCTATGTTCTGCCTATCCTTTTGGCGAACCGTCTCTATCAGGATGACCTTCCCCGCAGTTTCTACGGGGTGACGGGTTGGAACAACGACGCCAGACCTCTCACCGAAAAGCTGATCAGCTGGCTGTGCGGCGGCACTCCGCTGATGGATGTGGCTCCGCTTCCTCTGTTTCTTTCCGGTCTTCTTTTCGCTTACACGCTGACTCTCTATGCAAAGCGGTATCTGCCCGAGCGGACGCTTCTCCCCGTACTCGGCACAGGCTTTTTGGTGATCGCAAACCCTTTTGCCCTGTCAAATCTCTCCTACCGCTTTGATTGCGTCACCATGATTCTCGCGCTCTGCGCGGCAATTCTGCCCTACGTTGTCCCCGAGAAAAAAGCGCTCCGGAAGATTTTTGCCTTTTCCTTTCTGCTCTGCCTGATCACGCTTACCACCTACCAGCCCTGCTGCGGCGTCTATATTGCGCTCTGGTTTGTGGAGCTGTTTTTCATGCTCTTTGCGGGGCGCATCGACGTTCCCAGGCTGTTTACCAGAGGGGCCGCCTGCGCACTCTCTGCTGTCGTCTATAAGTACGGGATCCTTAATCGCAGCATCCGCTCCGCAAAC
Source organism: Lachnospiraceae bacterium UBA3282 (assembly GCA_002361735.1). Taxonomy (GTDB): domain Bacteria; phylum Bacillota; class Clostridia; order Lachnospirales; family Lachnospiraceae; genus UBA3282. The sequence goes on from DETS01000031.1 coordinate 95,095, forward strand.
GGAGGCTGGCAGCCCGGCGCTTATCAGTTTTCCTGGCGCACGCAGGACGGCGTTTTCTTTGCCGTCGGCAAAAATTTTGAGGTCTTCCTCACTTTGCTCAAGGAATACGGAAAGGGCATTCCTCTGCCTGTCATACTGCTTTTTGCCGCCCTGATTCTTCTCGGAACGGCACTCACGGCGCGGCAGTTTTTACAATTAAAAAGAAAGCCCCTGCAAAACATTTTTTTTATTGCGTACCTGATCCTGCTGCCCTTTTTGGTGACATTGGGATCTCTCCTTCCCCTGCTGATCCTTGTCCCTTCCGCGTTCAGCATCAGTTCTCATTCTCTGCTCTGCCTGTGCAGTTTTGGGCTGTGGGCAGGCGTTATGCTCTGCGCCTTGTACAAGCTGTCTCCCAAAATCACACCCTGGCTTTTCGCGCCTTGTCTGATTTTCGGGCTGACCTTTTCCTGCACTTACGGCAATGCACTGACCAGCCAGAAACAATACGAGGAATATCTGACTTACAGCATCGCTCATGATGTGGAAACCCTGGACGCTGAGGGTGATTTTTCCACGCTTATGATATCCGGCAGGGCGCCGCGCTCTCCGCAAGTCTCCAAACTGTGTGAAAAGTACCCGCTCCTTACCAGACTGGTGCCGACCTATCTTACAAACTCCGGTTATCTGGGCGGCGTACAGCTTTTACAATACACAAGCAAACAATGGACGCTTGAAGGTCTGCCCGAGGAGGTTTCGGCTTCATTAACCTCTCCGATGATTGCAAACAGCATCTATTCCTGCTATGTACAGGAAGACAAAATCATTATCGTATTTCACTAATAATCATCAGTCATGGTAAGGCATTGCGGCAACGGAGGAAACCATGCTTTTTAATTCTCAACTGTTCGCCGTCTTTTTGACGGCTGTATTTCTATTCTACCATATCCTGCCCGCCAGATTTCGGTGGGTCTTTTTGCTGCTTGCAAGTTATGGTTTTTACATGAATCTCCATGCGGCTTACGGACTGCTGCTGCTCTTTTCCACCCTGCTCACCTACTGCCTTGCGCTGCAGTTGGAAAAGGCCGACAGTCATAAGAAAAAGCGGTGCTGCCTGCTATGGGGCATCCTTCCTCTGGTGGGGCTGCTTCTGATATTCAAGCTGGGCGCCCCCGCAATCGACAAAATCAACGCCATGATCGACGCGGGCAGCCTTACCCTGCATCCTCTTACGCTGCGGATCCTGCTGCCCGCAGGCGTCTCCTTCTACTTTTTTCAGTCCATGGGATATCTGATCGACGTCTACAAAGGAAAGAGCAGGGCGGAGCGGCATTTCGGGCATTACGCCCTCTTTGTCTCCTTTTTCCCGCAGCTTCTGGCAGGCCCCATCGGCAGGGCAGACGCCCTGCTGCCGCAGTTAAAAGCCGAGCGGCGTTTCGACTATGACAACGCATCCTATGGGCTAAAACAGATGGCGTGGGGCTACTATAAGAAACTGGTGATCGCGGATACCTTTGCCGTGACCGTCAACCAGGTGTACGACAACTGCCGCAGCTATGTAGGACTGGTCTTCATCATCACCACGGTGATGTACGCCATTCAGATCTACTGCGACTTTTCCGGCTACTCGGACATTGCCGTCGGCTGCGCCAGACTGTTTAACGTGGAGCTTTCGACAAACTTTAGGAGCCCTTATCTCTCCTTCTCTATCAGAGAATTTTGGAGCCGTTGGCACATCTCTCTCTCCACCTGGTTTCGGGACTATGTTTACATCCCGCTGGGCGGCAGCCGGGCAGGGAGGATCCGCCACTGTCTGAACCTGTTTATCACCTTTTTAGTCAGCGGCTTCTGGCACGGCAGCTCCCTGACCTTTCTGATTTGGGGTGCGCTGCACGGGCTGCTGCAGATCGCGGAGAGTTTTGTCTATCCCAAGCGAAAAGCGGGAGCGCCTCCGCGCAAAAAACACTGGTGGCAGCTGCCGATCACTTTTTGCCTGGTGTGCCTTACCTGGATCTTCTTTCGGGCAAACTCGGTCGGGGATGCGCTGTGGATCCTTTCCCGGCTGTTTTGGGATATCGGCAGACCTCTCAACTACTTAAAAACCGCGGCCATCTGTCTGGATCTGTCCTACCCTGTGATGGCGGGCATGGCGCTTGCTGCCGTGACGCTCCTTATCTATGACATGATTTCCCTGAAATGGGATGTGATCCGACTGGTCTCGAAAGTATGGGCGCCGGTGCGGTGGGGAATTTACGTACTGCTCTTGGCGGTGATCGCACTGTTTTCGTATAAAGGAATCGCGACGGAGTTTATTTACATGCAGTTTTAAAGAAAGGAACAACGTATCATGAAAAAATCATTCCCCATATTCCTCATAAAGTGCATCGCCATCCCCGCGGCAGCCGTCCTGCTCCTTTTTTGGCTGAACCGTTCTTATCGAAAGTTCGATTATGAAAAATATATGGATATGTGGGATCTGCAGGCATTGGGAAACCCAATCACCAACGTGCAGCTTGCCAATGTCGGCAGCTCACACGGCGCCTACGACATCGTCTATGACGACTTTACAGAGCGCGGCATCTCCTGCTTTAATTTTGGACACACCAGCCAAACCTACCAATACGACCTTGCCCTGCTTGCCGAGTACGGACACTATCTGGACAAGGGCGGCGTGCTGCTCATTCCCGTGTCCTATTTTTCTTTCAACAATGAAACGACAAACGCGGCGGAAGCACAGGCGCTCTCCGTCAAGTACTACCATTTTCTTTCTCCCAAAAACGTACCTGATTACGACCTGTTTACGGACATCGTGACCAACAGGCTCCCCATCCTCTCCGCCGGAGAGGACCTCATAAAGCTCCTGCCCCGGACAAGCCTTTCCCTCACGGTTTTCGCCGCGGAAGCGCCTGACCTGCCCGCAATGGACGAGGCTGCCGAGGCAGAGTTTGCAAACAGAGCCGCTCAGCGTTTCGATCGCCATTTCAACAATAAGGAGGAATATTTCCTGCCCGAGCGGGAGGAGCAGCTTTACGCCATCATAACCTACTGCAAAGAGCACGAACTTACGCCCGTGCTCATCACCACACCCTTTTCCAAGTATTACAATGCCCCTGTGCCGGAAGATTTTCTGGAACGTTTTTACGGCACCGTCAACCGCATCGCATCTGACACGGGTGTCAATTATTATGATTACTCCCACGATAAAAGATTTTCGGAAAACCTGTCTCTTTTTTCCGATTCCGATCATCTCAATGAAGCGGGAGCTGCTTATTTTACGCAAATCCTGGCGGAGGAAGTATCGGAACTTTCTGCCGTCATTTCCGAATGATCAAGCGGCTGCCCCTTCTTACCATTTCATGCCAAGGACCGCTTCCTGTTCCACATGCCTGTCTTTTCGACGGTAAAAACCCTCCACCGCCTCGTCTGCGACCTCATCCGTGACTTCGTCAGCAAGCATCAGCCCCGGGTGAAAGAGGATCTCTAACTCTCTGCCGTCACGCTCTGCCTTTTTAAGCATCTTCGGATAAAGCTTCTCAATCCTTGTTTGATCCATACGGCCGCTCATCACCAGTCCCCAGAGATACATGGGCTTAAGCCCATTCGCTCTGCAGTAGCGGTCCGCCTTATGCGAATAAAGAGACAGCAGGCGATTTTTAATAAAGTTGACGGGGCGATACGTCTTATAAAGTGACACATCTGTCAGAAATACACCCAGTACCTCTTTGGAGTTGCGGATGTATTCCACCGTATACCCTTCGTCTTTCACCGCCTTAAGCAGCGCCTCCCAAACCACGGGAATCATGTGGGCGTGCTGGTGGCTGTCGATGCGCAGCCCCTTCTGCGTACAGGAAACGCCTGCCTTTTCTGCAATCTCCAGACAGCGTTTCATCGCCTTTTCTCCTCTTGCGAGCTGTTCTTTGATCTCACGGGTAAGCTGCGCCCCTATCTTCTTTCTTTTTCCCGGCAGATAGGAGGCGAGAAACAGACCGCCCCAGCCAAGCCCCATCAGGTCGCTTCCCTTTTTCACCAAGTCAGGCGCCTGCCCGCTTCCCGCAAGGCATCTGCCCTCCACGAAGTCCAGATGCACCGATAGTAACGGCAGAAAAGGAAGCTTGGGAATCTCCTCATAAAGCAGTTCCATGCACTCCTCAAAGCAGGACATATTGGTAACGATGCTGATGCTGTCAAGCTTCCCCGCCCGCATACACGCAAGCATATCTTTTGAGGTATTTAGGGTCAGCGCGTAATCATCGGCATGAATATCCGGTTTATTCATGTGCAAATCCCTCCTGAAAACTCTCTCCCCGCATCTTAAGTACCCGTAGCTGACCGCCGGCCGGCGTAGCGGGGAAATTCCAATACCCGGTCATATCTCCTTCATCCGGCATCCAAATATGCTCGTCCTCGAAGGGATGCAGCGTTGCGGCTCTATTGATATAGTCCGGCTGATCGATTACGTATTTACCGACCTCCTGTATGCCTTCCCGTAAGCTCACCGCATAAAGTCCCAAACAAACCAAAATGATTCCTGCCGCCAACACCGTACAGGGCTTTTTCAGGCGCCAAACACCGATACTGCCCAATGTCACTGCAATCAGGATATAAATATAAGCTCCGCCATAACGCATAGCCGGCGCAGTCAAAAGCCAGAAAACGATATTCAGCAATGCCGCCCCCAAAAGCGCACTTTCCGGCAGACACTTCTCCTTTCTTTTTTTCCACAACAGATACAGGATAACCAGCACACAGACTGCCCCCAGCAAGATCAATACGCGGTCTGCGGCAGACTGTCTCAGAAACCATTTGGAAATCCAACCCGTAAAGGCGGTCTCGTAGTCGGCTGCGCTCGGCGTCCCTCTGGCGTACATCTTAATCTCCAGACTGTCCTTTTCCAATACGGCTTTATCCATCTTCCAATCCGGCCGGAACAGATCCAGCGCGCCAAACGGATAAATCAAAAAACCGGAAAGAATCACATTACGAATCAACCACGGCAGCAGGATCAAAAATCCTCCCGCAGCATGAGCAAAAACGGACCGCCACTTTTTCTCTTTTATCAACCAATAAAGGGGATAGCATACAAGCGCAACCGTAGATGCCGCGGACAGTTTCACCGTAACCGCGTAAACCCCCACAAGCACCAGATACCCGTACAGGCTGCCATCGGTCTCTTTGCTCTCCATATACTCGCTCCACTTTACAAAAATATAGAGAATCAAAAGCATTGCCCAAATATCTGTACCGGAAGACGAGATATCATAGCGCTTCTGCACCACAAAAATCAACATCACACATTTTAGCAGATCAGACCCCTGCAAGCTCCCTTTTCCCCAAATGCGCACCGTAAAGCAAACATAAGCAAGCGCTACCAGACAAAAAAATCCGTTCAGCGTATGCAGGGACTGCTCCAGAAGCCACACCAAACTAAAAAGCGCCTGCAGACACATAAACGCACTGTTATAAGCAAGACGCATATGAAGATTCCCAAGGCCGGGAACGACAGCATACTCCTCGATCCAGTGAATCGCCTGCGCATGGTACAGACCTGTGTCATACTGAAAAGGTTCTCTAATATCCCACAACAGCGTAAGCAAAAAGCAGATGGCAAAAGCCACCCATCTCCAGCGCTCCACTCTTTTTTTCGAAAATTCCTGCCGCAGGCTCCTGATTCCTCCTCCGCTGCGAAACCGTCTGTAACCATAGACCGCCAGTATGACAATCCCTGTCACGCCCAAAATCGTGCAGGCAATTCCCGCGACTTTATAAAACAAACTAAAAAACTGTGCGTAAACGTTCAAAAAGATAAGACCTGTCATAATATAAATATCAGGTCTCCTCATCGTGTCCGAACATCCTTGATACAATCCATCCGTAATCGCCTTGCCAAAAATGAGAGCCGCTCCGGCAATCACCGTCCATGAAAAGAACACCATCAACATCTTATTCTTTCTCCTCACTCCCATGCCATACCACTGTGTCAATGATATAGCGGGGTCTGTGTTTTGTCTCCATGTAAATCTTGCCGATGTATTCTCCGATGATCCCCAAAGAAAGCAGGGTAATGCCGCCAATCAGCAGCGAGACGATCAGCGTTGTGGTATAGCCGGGCACATTGTTTCCCATCGCCCAGTCCACGAGACTGATCACACACATCACCATGCTGAATAAAAACACCAGAAAACCAAGCCCGCCGATCATCCGCAGAGGCCGCACACTCATGGAGGTAATGCCGTCCATGGCAAGGGTCAGCATCTTGCTCAGCGTGTATTTGGAGTGCCCCGCCTCCCTTGCCTTGACATCAAAGTAGACCACGTCGGAGGCAAAACCCATAGTGGGGATCAGTCCCCGCAAAAACAGATTCGTCTCCTGATATTCTGCCAGCGCGTCCAGCGCCTTTTTTGAAAGCAGTCTGTAGTCCGCATGGTTGGTAATCACCCGGCTGCCCAAAAGGTGCATCAGGTTATAGTAAGCCGTGGCTGTCGCCTTCTTAAAAATGCCGTCGGAATGCCTGTCGTTGCGCACTCCGTAGACCACTTCACAGCCTGCCATATATTTTTCCAAAAAGGCGTCTAATGCCTCAATATCCTGCTGTAAGTCCGCGTCGATGGTGACCACAACATCCGCATGCTCTTTTGCCGTCATCATCCCTGCCAGGATCGCGCTCTGGTGACCGTAATTGCCGGCAAGACTGACGACTGAAAAAATGTTATCCTTCGCCGCGATCTCATGAAGAAGGCGCAGGGTGTCATCCTTGCTTCCGTCGTTCACAAACATGATTCGGGAACCCTTTTTGATCTTATGTTCCCGTTCCAGACGCTCCAGTTTTTCCTTCATCACAGAGGCAGTCTTCTCCACGACCTCCTCCTCGTTGTAACAGGGCACCACCAGATATAAAATTGGAATCTCTCTCATCATTTCACCCATTCTTTTCACCATAGTATGTTCGATACCAGTCTGCAAATTTCTGCAATCCCTCTTCAATGGAGGTATCCGGCTTAAAATCATAGTCCCGCATCAGGTCGCCGATATCCGCATAAGTCTGATAAACGTCGCCCGGCTGCATGGGCAGAAACTCCTTTTTCGCCTCCCTGCCGAGACAATTCTCGAGCGCCTTCACAAAGTCCGTCAGCTTCACCGGTTTATTATTTCCAATATTGTAGAGCTTGTATCGCACACCCTTTGCATTTTCCGCCGGCGGATTGCAGAGGATATTTTCCACTCCTTGCACAATGTCGTCAATGTAGGTAAAATCGCGGTACATATCGCCTTTATTGTAAATTTGAATCGGTTCCCCGGCAAGGATCTTTTTCGTAAACTTAAAATATGCCATATCAGGTCTGCCAAAAGGACCATAGACCGTAAAGAAGCGCAGTCCCGTGACCGGGATCTGATAAAGCTTGCTGTAGGCATGCGCCATCAGCTCATTGGCTTTCTTGGTCGCCGCATAGAGGCTCACCGGCTCGTCCACCTGATCCTCTGTGGAGAAGGGCACCTTTTCATTGCCGCCGTAAACAGAACTGGAAGAAGCGTAGACCAGATGCTCCACGGGAAAGAAACGGCAGCTCTCCAGAATATGGAAAAATCCCATCATATTGGATTCCATATAGGCGGTGGGATTATCAATACTGTAACGCACACCCGCCTGGGCTCCCAGATTCATCACGATCTGGGGGTGAAACTCCTGAAAAGCGCGGAACACATCCGCATAATCCGCAAGGTCGCCCCGCAGAAAACTGAAATTTTCGTAGGAATCCAGAATCGCCAGCCGGTCTTCTTTCAGCTTTACATCGTAATAATCGTTCATATTATCAAAACCGATCACTCTGGCTCCCTTTTCCAAAAGGCTCTTTGACAGGTGAAAACCGATAAAACCTGCACCGCCTGTGATCAGATATGTTTTGGTGGGATCTAACGCTCTCATGTTATCTTCCTTTCCGTCTCAACGCCCGATGCTGTAATATTCGACGCCCGCCTCTTTCATCTGCTCCACGCTGTAGACATTGCGCCCGTCGTACACCAACGGAATCCGCATCCGTTCCTTAAACGCTGCGGGAGACACCCTGCGGATTTCCTCCCATTCCGTGAAAACAAAACAGATATCGGCATTCTGCAAGGCTGCCTCCGGCGTATCCACATAAGTAATGACACCTCTGTCATTTTCACCCGTCGGGAAAAATTTCTGAAAATTCTCCGCTGCCGCCGGATCGTAGGCTGCGATCTGCGCGCCGTTTTCCAACAGAAGTTTCACATTATCAAGCGAAGGCGCCTCCCTGAGGTCGTCCGTCCCGGGTTTGAAGGCAAGCCCTAAAACCGCGACTTTCAGCCCCTGAAAAGTAATCATGCGCTTACAGGCTTTCTGATAGAGTCTGGTCTTTTGGGCGGCATTTACATCCACCGCCGCCTCCACGGTCTTTAGCTGATAGCCGTTCTGCGCGGCAAGATACTTGAGCGCCTTGGTATCTTTGGGGAAGCAGCTCCCGCCGTAACCGATGCCCGCCTTTAAGAAGTTTGCCCCGATCCTCGCGTCGTAACTCATGCCTTCCGCCACCGCGTCAATGTCCGCGCCCACCAGCTCACAGAGGTTCGCGATGTCGTTCATATAAGAAATCTTAAGCGCCAAAAAGTCGTTGCAGGCGTACTTGATCATCTCCGCAGACCGCCTGTTCACAGATACGATGGGCAGTCCGAAAGGCTCATAGATTTTTTTCAAAAGCGTCTCCGCTTCCCTGCTCTCGGTGCCGATGATGATGCGCGCCGCATGAAGCGTGTCATGCACCGCCGAGCCCTGTGCCAGAAATTCCGGGTTCGAGGCAACCTCCACCTTGACATCCCGCTTCAAAAAGTCGTGGATGAACTGTTCCACTTTATCGTTCGTCCCCACCGGAACCGTAGACTTCACCACCACCAGACAATCCCGCTCCACAGACTCGGCAATCTGTCTGGAAACGGTGGCGATATAGCTGAGATTCGCGGAGCCGTCGGGCTGCTCCGGGGTTCCCACCCCGATAAAAATGGCGTCCTTATCCCGATAAGCCTGCGCGTAATCCGTGGTATAATGGAGTCTGCCCGCGGCGTTGTTTTTCTGCATCAGCTCCTCCAGCCCCTCCTCGTAAATGGGGCTGACGCCCGCCTCCATCTGCTTTACCTTGTTCTCATCCACATCCACGCAAGTGACGTCATGCCCCTTCTCCGCGAAGCACACACCCGCCACCAAGCCTACATATCCTGTTCCCGCCACTGCGATTTTCATACCGATATGTCTCCTTTATCTTAAAATAATAGTCACAAAAATAGTCACAATTTTTCTCTGCTCAGCACTCTCCGTACCCTGCGAAGCACCCGCTCTAACACCGTCGGACCATGATACTTTCTCGCCTTCCCCTCGTCAAAGAGGACGTAAAGCTCCGGATACTTTTTTACAAAATCCCACCAGACAAAACCTTGATTGGTGTCATAGCGCTTCCAGGGCTTGTCCCCGGCATAGTGAAGGATGGCAGGCTGTTCCTGCGCCTGCGCGCTCTCGACTTCCGTGAAAATATCTTCCGTCACCATCCTCCGATAATCCTCCGCGGACAAATAAGCCAAACTGTTATATTTCGGAGGCAGATATATGATCCGATCCCGACAGGTGATATTTAAAATATCCTGATCCTGATAATAGAGCTTTTGCTCAGCCAGCTTTTCCCACTGCCTGTCAATCTGCTGCCTGCGAATCTGCGCCAGATTGAGTAACAGCACGCCGGAATTGATATAGCCGCCCCGCATTCCCGCAAGCAGCTTCCAATAAGGGCGCTCGCTGTTCCATTCCCATTTATCCGCAAGGTTCACGGGACCTTTGACCGCTGCCAGCAGATGATCTCCCAACTCGGTCCTCCACAACGGCAACAGGCTTTCCCGCACCAAAATATCCACATCCAGATACAATACCTTATCGATATCGGGCAGGACCCGGTGCAGCAGTAAACGAAGATACGCACCTGCAGAAATCCCCCGCACCTCGTAAGCGCCCGCATAGAGGTTTTCCACGCTGTGCATCACCAGTTTCGCCGTCTCGTCAACCCGCTCCATCAGTTCGGCAAGCGGTCCTCCCACGACACGGGCACACGCTTCCTCCGTGCAAACGCAGTGAATCTCCAGCCGGACATCCTCCCCGGCAAATGCCGTAAGCAGGGACATCACCGCCACCTGTACCTGTGCGGTTAAATTTTGATCAAAGCAAAAGGCTGCCCTTAGTGTTTCCATATTCTTTATTGTACCTTGATACCCTATAAAAAGCAAGAGACGCCTCGGGGATAGCGTAAGTTTATTGTAGG
>DETS01000068.1:0-11946 GCA_002361735.1 Lachnospiraceae bacterium UBA3282
ATATCCCGCACGCTCGGCAACAGAATCCATCTCCAGACGGTACTGCTGTGTCCCCTGCGCGTCGTTCACATCATATTTTCCGTTGGTATCCTCGAATAATTGGATTCCCGTGTCCACATAATATCCTTTATAACACGCTCCAATCGGATAAAATAAATTGACGTCTCTGCCGCTGGTTCCATTGACCACAACAGTAGAAGACTCATCTCGTTCCTGCGAACGATCAGGATGGCGGAGGATATCCCGTTCCATAAAAATATCATCCACCGTCCCATCCTCAGAAATGCGGTATTCCGTATACTCATCTCCACTGCTTGAAAAGGCGTAACCCTCATTAAAACCGACCGCTCCCGCCTGTTCGTCCATATCTTCCCCGTCAGACGTAAACACCGCCGTGCCGTCCAGCTTCACATAGCCGAAATGGTAGATCATATCCTCGCCGGTCTGCGTCCACAGTACAATGCCGTCGCTGACCGCCTTGATCGGTTTGTCCGTCTGAAAAAGCTCATTTCCCTCTCTGTCAAAGACCCTGAAATCTCCTTCTTTCCCAAAAAAAGTCTGACCGTCGTCATTGGGCGCAGTACAGGCGTAATCGTATTCGATCGGTACAATGATCTGATCGTCATAGGTGACAAGTCCCCATTTACCCCCGGTAGAAACCACAATGATTCCATCTCTGCCCAATCCCATCCGCTCGTACTTCCCGGAGATTGCGAGTTCCTTATCCCCTGTCGATTCTTCTGCTGCTTCAGACTCCGCCTCCACAGCCCCATCATCGACCTCCTCCTGCACCTGCTCATCGCTTTTTGCCTGTGCTTCCTGCGGCTGTATCGGTTCCTGCTGCAGCTGCTGCACCGGTTCCGGTTCTTCCTCTGATGACAGGAATACAAGCGCGCCGATCACAGCGGCTGCCCCGAGAACCACAGCCGCTCCCAGCAAAATCCTGCCTTTTATGCCGACCTTCGCCAGACCGCCGCGTTTCGATGTGCTGCTCTGATTTTCTTCTTCCACGCGGTTTCCCTGCACGGTATCTCTTAATTCTTCCGACATGGGAACAGCTTCGCACGCCTCTGCCTCCTCTGCAAGAAAGAGCAGCATAAACGGCGCCAGCGTATAGAGTTTTGTATCCTTCTCTTTCTCCAATGCCAAAATCTCCTGTTTGATCTTCGCCTTGGCACGATTTAAGTGAGATTTCACCGTATTGACCGGAATGCCCAGTTCTTCGGCAATCTCCTCCTGTCTGCGTTCCTGATAATAATACGCGATGACACACAGCCGCTGCATATCGCTCAAGCCGTCAATGATTTCCCGGATCAGGCGTCTCTTTTCCCTATCCTGCAGAATGGACTCGGGTATAAAAGCCTCATCGTCCGCAATCGAAGCGATCAGTTCCTGTCCATCCTCTCCTTCCTTCGTAAGGATCCACTTATCCGCCTTCTTAAAGTATGCACAGCAGCGGTGTCTGGCAATCGCCGCCGCCCAGCTTAAAAAATCCTCCGGGCTGCGCAGCTGTGAGATATTTCTCGTGATATCCAGATATGTTTCCTGCAGCAGATCTTTGGCTGCATCCTCGTCCCTGACCAGATGTTCTATACAGACATAAAGATATCTGTGAGACATCTCATAGACTTTATCAAATGCCTCTCTGTTTCCGCTCTGGTACGCACGTACTGCCGCTTCCAGTTCCGTCGGTGTCTTCATCGATCGTTTCCTCCTCAAAGCCGGTTTGTCATTTCTATTTTATCAAATCGGACACCCGATAAAAAAAGTATTCATCTTTATCATGCCCATCCAGCAAATATTGCTCCTTATCCTCGATTGTTTTATCAACACTGCTTTCAAAAGATACTTCCGCAGATCCATTTTTCGAAATTACCAGTGTTGCCCCATCATAGTCCTTCGGTATTGTAACCGTATATGTGGTACTTACTTTGGAACGCCACGGTTTATGCCATAGTTTCTCGCTTTGCAGTTCCCATTCCGTGGAAATCTTTTCCAGATTCACCTCTTTTTTGTAACTGACGGAATAGGTATTTCCTTCCCACTCAAAATCCTTACCATACTCTACCACATCATCATTGTAAGAAGACCTTTCCGGAATCTGTAAACCCGTATAGCAGTCCCCAATGGCGAAGCTTGGAAATGTATAATTCACTTTGTAACCTCCACCGCCGTCGGAAGCATCATATATCTCCGCAGAAAGATTCGTTTCCCATGGGATAATGATATCAATATACCCTTCCTTTGTCGATGGTTGACTTGTGATTTCACCAAAAGTAAAGCTTGCGCTTCCCGTTTCTATCCACATACCTTCAATTTTCACAAGCTTCTCCCCGTCTGAAAAACCTATGGCAAATGGGAGTTCCATATCCGTCAACCGATCAAAAGTAAGTTCATTCTTTAAGTAGTATGGCTCCGCTAACGGTTCCCCTTCCGTCAGCCCACATAAGGAACAGGTTTTAGGTGCCGTATAAGTAGCGTCTATCCATTCATGATCTGATGGTTTTCCTTCTTCCTTTCCGCAAACTTCACAGTATTTGGCTTTCTCACAAGTGGCATCCACCCATTGATGGTCCGCCGCTTCTCCTTCCGTCTGTCCACACTCACTACAGGTTCTGGGTGCCAAACAGGTTGCCTCTTTCCACACATGTTCGTGACCGCACGCTGTCAGTCCGACAGCCACGATGCACAATGCAGCAATCGTTAATGCTTTTTTCCTCATTTCATGTCTCTCCTTTTATTTATCCTCCTGATAGATTAAGGCAGATATGAACCTTTGATATGTCCATATCTGCCGCAATAAAGGATACGGCTCTGCATCAAAGACAGATTATTGCTTGTCAACCCGGCTTATATAGCATATAATATTTTTGTGTGTATCGCAGACACAGTCTGTATTGTGTGGCACTTGCCTGCCACCCTCTGCCCGATATCGTTGGCGCGGTATCGGGCGATGCACCATGTTTTGTTCTTACCGGGTCTTTTTGCCGCCGTTCCCAACTACTGATACTTATTTCCCCTTTTTACCAATTTTCAGCCTTCTGTTATAAAAGAGAGAGTCTGCATCCAAAAAGTTGCAGTCCATATAAAATTTTTAAGAATTGCCCTCCTTCGCACTTTTCTTATTTGGCTCCGGCTTCTCAATCAGCCTGAATGTGTCTGCCCCACATAATTTCACAAGCTTTTCGACCTGCGCTGTCCCTTGCGACTGATTAAATTTGGTACATACATAATATAGGGAATTTCCAACACGATGTTCTTTCTTTGCTACAAAATAATTCAATTTAGTTGCCGGCAGTATACGATTGTCCACATCATCCTTTCTGGCAACGCAAGAGATATCTTCTCTGTCAGCCGCCGCTTCCATCCTATCCGGATAGTCTGCCGCAAGCAGATCAAATACTTGATGCATATACTCTGCAAGCTTCTCTGCCATATACTCCTTTCCCTGATAGGTATACTTATATATAGTGGCTTCGTTCGTAATAGCTGTTCCTGTCGAAATGGATTTCCCGCCCGCATTCTTATCTTTACGGCTTTTTCGTTCCATTTTTTCATAATATGCCTGTATCAGTCGGGATGCTTCTGCATTTGGTTCCTCATACGCAATTGCATAATCAACTCAAACATCGACAGACACCATGATGTCTCCAAAGCTTTGTCAGCACCTGATGCCAAAATCTGCAGCTTGGCAAAACTGTCCTTTTTCAAAGTGCTGATATCAAAGATTTTTATCATCTCCCGAATGGTTGCCGTCTGAGGACCTGTCGGCTGAAGACCTGTCGGCTTAGGCGGTTCTGTCTTGTCCGGCAAACCGAACACCGTATCTCCGCACTGGTTTTTAATGGTATTCACAATATCCTCTAAGGTAACTCCCGCCCCATACAAATTATCATTTGCACCGATAGATGAAATAACCTCTCTGCACATCGCCGCACATAATTGCTTCGATAATCTCTTTTCTTTTTTATAGGGTCTCCTTGTGTTTTTTAAGATACCAAAAGATTCAGACGCTGTTTCAAATAATTCTTCAAACAGTTCTTTCTCATCAGCCGCATGTAAATTAACGGTTCCGTCATCATAATAATCAACGCCTAATCCCGTATCCGATTTATCGCAAATATTGCTGATCTGTCCGATATATACCGGTATCACAGGTTTTTTAACATATTTGTATGTGTTTTCGTCCTGACAACCCGCCTGACTGTAGAGAAGCTCCATCAATGTTGCATAGCTTTGCGTATATAAATCGTCAATAAATGCCAGAACGCCCAGACAGTTTTGGGCTTCCATGTTTTCAGGAAATTGTTTCGTCCACAAAGGATTATGACCATTAAAATCACCGTCAAAATAGACGTTAAGCCCATGATCCTTTACTAAATGATACACAATATCCCCAAGAACGCTTTCCCAATCGTCGCTTTTATAGCTTATAAAGACATAATCCTCCTTTGAATCCGCATTGCGGATATTTTTTGTGATATACTTTACCCGTTCATCGTCTCTCCTTCTTTGATTCTCCTCTGCTGACAGTCCCATCTCCTGTGATCTCCTTTCGTTTTTCTATGCGTATCCTAAGATTTATCCTTGTTTGATCGTCATGTATACATCTGCTTCACCACATCCCGATTCTTTTCTTTTTCCTCCTGTGTAAGCTCATCATAACGGACAAGACACTTATGTATTTTTAATGTTTCATCCCTGTTTTTTCCATCCTTCGGCGTTCCATAGCTCCAGTAATTCAGGGTATAAAATCTCGACCACCTGATATGTTCCAATTTTGCCAACATTTCATCACCGAGCCCCGGCTTCAGCTGCTTCATAACATCCAAATAATCTGCCGCGGAAATATTGGACCATTTCAAAAAGCCTGACAAATTTTCCCAGTTTTCCATACCCGCATGTTTTTCTTTATACTTCTGATGTAATTCCTTCGCATCCGCAAGCATCTTTTCCAGACGGATATTTCCATCACTAAAAATCTGTTCATTTTTTCCAAACGGATGAAGGGATTCCATCTGCAGCAACACGGAGATTGGATTTTTATTGGGCGCATAGTAATAAACGTCTTTGCCCCGTGCACATACACAAATCATCTGTAACACGTCCAGAGAAACCTCGTCCGCCACAATTACCACATCAGCCGATTCCAGTGCTTCATCTGCCGCGCCATCCTTTTTTGAGAAATAGCAAATGCGGTCGGCATTCCATAGTTCCATATCCTTATGTTTTCTCTCATAGGAATGACAATCCGTTATGAAAGTGTAATCCACCTGCTGATCCACATGGAACAGATTTATCAATAATCCTGCGGATAAAATGCTCTGTCCCAACACAGAGTCCCCATAGATTACAACACTTATCTTGTTTTTCCCAAAGGTCCATATTTTAATTTCTTTCCAGAGCAAACGGGCAATTGTACCGTTGATATCAAAAAATACCGCCTTGGAATCTCTGAAAAAACCAAGTTCGATTTCCCTGATTCCAATATATACGTTTTTATTTTGAAGCTGCTCTTTGTTTGCTTCATAAAATTCGATATTCTCACGGTCCGTCTTAAAAAGCAATATCTGCGATTTTGCCTTTGGAATTATCTTTTTCCCTGCATATATCACCGATTTATCGGCATAATCCGCAATGGAAAAATCCGTCTCGGCATACACCGCAATGCTGTCTTTCGTCCGACTCTTTACAAACCACATCAACTTTTCCCACGCGCTTTGCAGCAGATACGTAAAGGTTGTTATCGTGGTTGCCGGTGCTGTCCAGCGTGCCGCTTCTATGAAGCCATTATATCCTTCAGCGGATGGCGACGAGAAATATAGGGTGAAAGCCCCATACAATGCGTTTGTGATGGGAACACCCGCTTTATAATACCCCAAAAAGCCAAGGATAAACGGAATCACCCCTAATAGAGGGATAAACTTCTTTCCGTTTTTCATACCGTACCTCCTACAAACTGATAAATGCTTACGCCGTCTTCCTGTCTAAGCATTTCAAGCATCAGATTAAGGGGTTCACCATCTTTTAACTTCTCCTCAACAGGCAATTGTTCAAAGTGTTCTTTTCCACATTCCTCCTGTTTTTCTCCAAGCCTCTCGAAACCGTCGATCACCAGCTCATGAAGCCGTAAAATCTCTCTCCCGATTTCGTTATATACCGACCGATCCGCATATCTCCACTCCATCTCCGTCTTTTCTTTATTCCAACGAATATGTTCCCATTTCGCCATTTCAATCAATTGTTCTTTTGAAAACTCCCACACCAGATCGTTATTATTTGGCACATCCGAATAAAAGCATCCTATTTTATCCAAATGGTTCGCAAATTCTTTCGCCTGTAAAACATTTGACATTTTGTATTCCAGCGAAAGCTTATCAAATTCCCGATACAGATCTTCTTTGGAGAGATGTTCTTTCCGGTTCAATTCCCCTGCGTTCTTTTTATACTGCTCCACATATCTTCCGTTCAAAACGACGGCGAAATCATATAAGTGCATATAGCGGCTCGATGACACGCTGCGTTTCACCGATTTCTTATCCATAAAGTTTGCATCGATATTCAAATACAACTGTGTCCCATTTGGATCTGCCCGATCTGCCAGACCGACTATTTTTCTGATATCACATTCCACATCCGTCATACCGTTCTCTTTTACAAATGAAAAATATGGTTTGACACTTTTTTTATCCTTTTTTTGAACTGCCTCATCTATGCGGTATTGCTCCGATCGGTCAAAAAGATATGTTGCAAATATACCATTATCCCGAAACACAAACTGACATTCCATCGGGTGCAGCTGGGTTCTGCTGTTGCGCCCGTATGCGTTTCTGTCCCAGCACTGCAATTCGTCACAGAGCATTAGTAAATAGGCCAGCGGATCATTTTCCATAGGAAAAGGAATATTATCTTCATCGTTATAATTGCCGTTATGGGCTATGGTTCGTTTGAACAGACTGTTGTGGAGCAGTATCGCGACCACCGCATCCACATCTTCTTCCTTCAGCGCTTCCTCCCTGTTTTCCAAGATCTGCCTGAGCAGAATATTTGCCGAGAAATACGCATGATCCATAAAATAATGAAATGCCTTTGGAGCGGAAGTCTTTTCCTGAAGCTTCTTTTTTAATTCTTCCGGTTTTTGCAAAATTTCATAGATATCTTTATTTGCGGCTAGCTTTTCACAAATCCGATCCGTAAACAAATCATCTGTTGTGTCATATAACTTTCCTGTTGCAGTCTGAATCGCGCCTTGTTCTTCCTTTGAAAATGCTACCCATGTGTTTACATCTGTATATGCAATGTGGAATTTACCGTCTTTACGTTGATACCCGTCCCTGTCAGCGCTCTCAAAATATGCTTCCACCTGTTCAAATGGAAGTTCAAACGGATACCCTATATCATGAAACAGCGATGTAAGTCCCCAATATTTCAAAAAGTGGTTTGCAGCCTCCGACGAATCTTCTGCTGCTGTTCCAAGCTTATTTCTGTAAGCTTTTGCATAAGCCCGGCGAAATGCCTTGCTCGTATCAAAAACAGCCAGTCCCAAAGCAAACACATAGACTGAATGACTGTAATGATCCCTGTGCTTCATAAGGAGCGCGCTTCCATTGATCTCATATTCAGAAAGCATTTCGATCATCTTTCTTGTCTTCTCATAAGCGCCGAAAAACATTTCCAGATAACAAAAATACACATCAAACGCATCCGCCGCACGGCCGCTGTCCAAAAATCTTTCCATTGCTTTCTGCATACACAGCCTGTCGATATCCTTTTCCATATTAAATGGAATCACTCCGGGTTTATTGCTTTTTCCCGTTCTGTCATCCGTATTTTTTGAAAAATCATACGCTAAGCCTTCGCAGCGGTTATAAAAAAAGCGAATCACGCAGGACTTGAAATCCGTTCCTTTTGCATATTCCTTTAACTCCGGAATTTTAGGTCCTACGCCGTATCTGTGATTCAGTTCTTCCATTGTCCGATATCCCATGATCAATCCTCTCAATTTTATGATTTTCCCGGGCAAAAGACAAAAAACCACGGTATCGCAATGAAACCGCAGTCTCTCGACTCTGATCTCCCACCGAGCGCTCTCGGGGCGCCAGAATATATTCTGACGCCGGGGAAAACTCCGTGAGAAATCAAGAAGGGGATGCAAATGCGTTTCCACACTTACACCCCACTATGTTTATGGGCACAAAGGGACTGTATTACAGCAGTCTCTCCCTGTCCTGTGTGGCACTTGCCTGCCTATCCGTCGATCCTGTTGGCGCAGCATCAATCGGTACACCGCTATATTCTTGAAATCTCGTGTTTATTTTATCATACCATTTCTGCCGACACAAGCATTTTTGTCGAAAACCCGGGGCAGAAAATGAAAGGACGCCGTCTCAGCCGGACGGCGCCCTCTTTCATAAATGATTATGATTTCTTTAAGGTTTTTGTGTCTGTCACGACAGTCTCCTTCGGGATCACCACCTTATCCAGCTTCCAGATATCATCCACATACTCCTGAATGGTTCTGTCGGAAGTGAACTTGCCGGAGCATGCCACGTTTAAGATTGCGCTGCGCGCCCAGCCCTTCTCGTTGCGGTAAGCCGCTTCTACTCTCTCCTGCGCTTCCGCGTAAGCCTTGAAGTCCTTGAGAATAAAATACCTGTCAGCCTTTGAGGTTTCCTGCGTATTTAACAGCGAATTGTATAAGGAGCGGAACAGGTCCGGATCGCCGGGCGCATAGGTGCCGTTGATGAGCTGCATCAGCACTTTCCTCACGTCAGGATCGTTGTTGAAAATCTCCGTGGGATCATAGCCGCCGTAATTCTCATAGCGGATGACTTCATCGGATGATAAGCCGAAGATAAACGCGTTCTCCTCACCCACTTCCTCCACGATTTCCACGTTTGCGCCGTCCATCGTACCGATGGTGAGCGCGCCGTTTAACATGAACTTCATGTTACCCGTGCCGGAAGCCTCCTTGCTGGCTGTGGAAATCTGCTCGGAAACATCCGCTGCCGCAAAGATGATCTCCGCGTTGGAGACACGGTAATTCTCGATGAACACCACTTTGATCTTTCCGCCAATCGCGGGATCGTTGTTCACCACATCCGCCACGGCATTGATCAGCTTGATCGTCAGCTTCGCGGTCTTATAGCCCGCAGCTGCCTTCGCGCCGAAAATAAAGGTCCTCGGATAGAAATCCATATCCGGGTGCTCTTTTAACTCATTGTAGAGATACATCACATGCAGGATGTTAAGAAGCTGTCTCTTGTACTCATGGAGACGTTTTACCTGTACGTCAAAGATGGAACGGGGATCGACCTCGATACCGTTGTGTTCTTTGATGTACTCCGCCAGGCGCACCTTATTCTGATATTTGATGTTCATGAACTCCTGCTGCGCCTTCTCGTCATCGGCATAAATCTTTAATTTATTGATCTTCGGCAGATCGGTGATCCAGTCGCTGCCCACATGATCCGTCACCCAGTTCGCAAGCAGGGGATTCGCATGCAGCAGGAAACGTCTCTGCGTGATGCCGTTGGTCTTATTGTTGAACTTCTCGGGCATCATCTCGTAGAAGTCTTTCAGTTCCTGATTCTTTAAGATCTCGGTATGTAATCTCGCCACGCCGTTGACGGAATAGCCTGCCGCAATTGCCAGATGCGCCATCTTGACCTGACCGTCATAAATGATCGCCATCTTTCTGACTTTCTCCTGATCGCCGGGATACTTCTGCTCGATCCTCGCGATAAAGCGTCGGTTGATCTCCTCAACGATCTGATACACGCGGGGAAGGAGTCTCGAAAACAGCTCGATCGGCCATTTTTCCAATGCTTCTGCCATGATCGTGTGATTCGTGTACGCGCAGGTCTTTGTGGTCACTTCCCATGCCTCGTCCCAAGTCAGATAATGCTCATCCATCAAAATACGCATCAACTCCGCCACCGCTACCGTGGGGTGCGTATCATTTAACTGGAAGGTCACTTTCTCATGGAATTTCCTGATATCGCTATGCTTCTTCATATATTTTTCCACCGCCGCCTGTACGGAAGCGGAAATAAAGAAATACTGCTGCTTTAAGCGCAGCTCTTTGCCTGCGTAATGATTATCGTTAGGATAGAGAACCTCCACGATATTTCTCGCCAGATTTTCCTGCTCCACCGCCTTCTGATAATCACCCTTATCAAAGGAATCAAGCTGGAAGCAGTTTACCGGCTCCGCATCCCAGATGCGCAGGGTGTTGACGATACCGTTGCCATAGCCCACGACCGGCAAGTCATAAGGAATCGCCGTCACCGCCTGATAGCCTTCCTGCTTGAAATTATTTCTGCCGTTCTCATCTACATATACATTGACATAGCCGCCGAAACGTACTTCCTTTGCGTACTCCGGTCTGCGCAGCTCGAATGGATTGCCGTCGTGCAGCCAGTTGTCGGGCACTTCGACCTGATAACCGTCGCGGATTTCCTGCTTGAACATACCGTAACGGTAACGGATCCCGCAGCCGTAAGCCGCATAGCCCAAGGTCGCAAGAGAATCCAGAAAACATGCCGCAAGTCTTCCCAAGCCGCCGTTTCCAAGCGCTGCGTCGGGTTCCTGATCCTCCACCACGTTAATGTCGATGCCAAGCTCCTCCAGCGCCTGCGCAAACGCATCATAAGCCTGCAGGTTGATCATGTTGTTGCCCAGCGCACGACCCATCAGAAACTCCATGGAAAGGTAGTAGACCATCTTCGGATCCTGTTTGTCGTATTCTTTCTGGGTTTTTAACCACTGATCCACAATGGCGTCCTTAACCGCATAGGATACTGCCTGAAAGATCTGCTGGTCAGTCGCTTCCTCCAGCGTCTTTCTGTAAAGGGTTTTTACATTGTAGAGGACGCTTCTCTTAAAAAGCTCTGTATCAAAGTTTGATGCCGCCGATTTTTTTACCATTCTTTTCCATTCCTCCTTGCTGTGTCAACTTCTGCCTGTCGAATCATACAACTCTGTTTCCAGTATACCACACTCATCCAATAAAAGGAATTAGCATTTTTCAATCCCGATCGTCACGGTCTCCCCGTTGACGTTCCACTCTTTGGAAACTGCCAGTTTTTCTCCCGTTCCCATGCTCTCGGCAAGTACTTTTCCGGCAATCATACCTTCGTTCTTCGCGGCGATCTGCGCTACCTTCTCATTACCGTTCAGGGATACTTTGATGTGATCCATCACCTCAAAGTCCGCATCCTTTCTCATGGTCTGGATCTTACTGATGATCTCGTAGACAAAGCCTTCCTCAATCAGCTCCTCCGTCAGGTTCGTGTCCAGCACCACCGTCACATAGTTGTCAGCTTCCGCCACAAAACCGTCCTTCTGCACCATATCGATCAGCAGGTCTTCCTCCGCAAGGGAAACCTCCACGCCGTCCACGTCGAATTTCAGCACGCCCTCTGCTTTCAGGGTCTCCATCGCCGCACTGCCGTCCACCGCAGACAGATATGCCTTGATACCGCCGAGCTGTTTGCCGTACTTCGGTCCCACGGTTTTCAGCTGGGGTTTGAAGCTGTAAGTCGCAAACGCCGATACATCGTCGGAGAATACAATCTGCTTTACATTTAACTCATCTTTGATGATGTCCTGATAGAACTCGTCGAGAACACTCTCTGCCTTCACATACATGGTGCCGATCGGCTGACGGTTCTTGATGTTCGCCGTGTTGCGCGCCGCGCGCCCCATAACGACGATTTTCAATACTTCCTCCATGGAGTCCTCGAGTTTTTTGTCGATCATGCCCTCATTTGCAGCAGGGAAGTCGCACAAATGAATGCTCTCCGGCGCGTTTTTATCAATGCTGCACACCAGATTGCGGTAAATTTCTTCGGTCATAAAGGGCACCATGGGCGCCGCCGCCTTACAGATATCCACCAGTGCGGTATAGAGTGTCATGTAAGCATTGATCTTATCCTGCTCCAT
>DETS01000068.1:12206-12665 GCA_002361735.1 Lachnospiraceae bacterium UBA3282
GTCATATAGGCATTGATCTTATCCTGCTCCATGCCCTTTGCCCAGAAGCGCTCGCGGCTCCTTCTCACATACCAGTTGCTCATCTCATCCACGAAGTTGTCGAGCACTCTCGCCGCCTCGGGGATCCGGTAATTGTTCAAATGATCGTCCACTTCCTTGACGGCTGTATTCAGCTTGGACAGCAGCCATTTATCCATTACGGGAAGCTTATCATATTCCAGGCTGTACTTCGTGGCATCGAAATTGTCGATATTCGCATACAGCACAAAGAACGCATAAGTATTCCAGAGCGTACCGAGGAACTTGCGCTGTCCCTCCTGCACCGCCTTGCCATGGAAACGGTTGGGCAGCCAGGGGGCCGAATTGATATAGAAATACCAGCGGATCGCATCCGCACCATAGGTCTCAAGCGCCTCAAAGGGATCGACCGCATTGCCCTTTGATTTACTCATCTTCTGC
>DETS01000068.1:12960-15257 GCA_002361735.1 Lachnospiraceae bacterium UBA3282
TTACTCATCTTCTGCCCGTTCTCGTCCTGCACATGCCCAAGCACAATGACATTCTCAAAAGGTGCGCAGTTAAACAGCAAAGTAGACTCCGCCATCAGCGAGTAAAACCACCCGCGCGTCTGGTCCACCGCTTCGGAAATGAACTGCGCGGGGAACTGGCTGTCAAACAGCTCCTTGTTCTCAAACGGATAGTGATGCTGCGCAAACGGCATAGCACCGGAATCAAACCAGCAGTCGATCACCTCCGGCACGCGCTTCATGGTCTTTCCGCACTGCGGGCAGGTGCAGGTAATCTCGTCGATATAAGGTCTGTGCAGCTCCACGGTCTTTGCCGCCGCATTGCCGCTCATCTTTTCAAGCTCCTCGCGGGAACCGATGGCTTCCATGTGTCCGCAGCCTTCGCACTCCCACACATTCAAAGGCGTACCCCAGTAACGGTTACGGGAAATACCCCAGTCCTGAATGTTTTCCAGCCAGTTGCCGAAACGCCCCTCGCCGATGGACTCAGGGATCCAGTTGACAGTCTTATTGTTGCGCACCAGATCGTCGCGCACCGCCGTCATCTTGATGAACCAGGACTCGCGCGCGTAGTAGATCAAAGGCGTATCGCAGCGCCAGCAGAACGGATAGTCATGCTCAAATTTAGGTGCGTCGAACAGTTTCCCTTCTTTATCTAAGTCTTTAATGACTTCCGGATCGGCTTTCTTCACAAACAGACCCGCGTAGGGCGTCTCCTCCGTCATGTTGCCCTTGCCGTCCACAAACTGCACGAAGGGCAGGTCGTATTTTCTGCCCACCTGCGCATCGTCCTCACCAAAGGCGGGTGCGATATGCACGATACCGGTACCGTCCGTCATGGTAACGTAACTGTCGCAGGTCACGTAATGCGCTTTCTTTTTCTGTTTTGCGGCTTCCTCGCCCGCGCAAGCAAAGAGCGGCTCGTATTCCTTATACTCTAAGTCCGTACCGACATAAGTTTCCAGCACTTCGTAGGCGGGCTTTCCTTCCTCCGCCAGTTTGCCGAGCACTGTGTCAAGCAGCGCCTGCGCCATGTAATAGGTATAGCCGTCCGCAGCCTTTACTTTTACATAGGTCTCCACAGGGTTCACGCAGAGCGCGACGTTAGAGGGCAGCGTCCACGGTGTCGTCGTCCAGGCAAGGAAATAAGCATCCTCGCCCACTACCTTGAATCTGGCAATGGCGGAGCGTTCTTTCACTGCTTTATAGCCCTGCGCCACCTCATGAGAAGACAGAGGCGTACCGCAGCGCGGGCAGTAAGGTACGATCTTAAAGCCCTTATACAAAAGCCCTTTATCCCAGATCTGCTTAAGCGCCCACCACTCGGACTCGATAAAATCATCGTGATAGGTCACGTAAGGATCGTCCATGTCAGCCCAGAAACCGACCGTGCCGGAGAAATCCTCCCACATACCCTTGTATTTCCAGACAGATTCTTTACACTTACTGATAAACGGGTCGAGGCCGTACTCCTCGATCTGCTCCTTACCGTCCAGTCCCAGCAGTTTCTCTACTTCCAGTTCTACGGGAAGTCCGTGGGTATCCCAGCCCGCCTTACGGGGCACCATATAGCCCTTCATTGTGCGGTAGCGGGGAATCATGTCCTTGATGACACGTGTCAATACGTGTCCGATATGCGGTTTGCCGTTCGCCGTCGGCGGCCCGTCATAGAAGGTGTAAGTGGGACCTTCCTTGCGGGAGTCCATACTCTTTTGGAAGATATTGTTTTCCTTCCAAAAAGTGCATACTTCTTTTTCTCTGTCCACAAAATTCAGGTTCGCGTCAACTTTCTGATACATAGTGTTTATCCTTTCTATTTGTTCTGCGCGCGAATAAGCCCCCGTCCCGTAAAAGGACGAGGGCTTGTTTCTCGTGATACCACCTGTTACGACGTACCGACCGACCCGCTCACGTTAAACGGCGATTCCCTACTGCCGTCTCATATGATACGATCCGTCTATACGGTTCCCGATAACGGCGGGACGCCGTCAGAGTCTACTGCCCCGCCATGCAGGGGTTCGGTCTGAAACTCAGAAGTGATTTTCTCCGATCTCCTACTCGTACCGGTCTCCCACCCTCACCGGCTCGCTGCGACTTTGAAAAATCGGGTACTGTCTTCCTCAATGTCTCTGCCTATGATAACTGCTTATCATTTTGGCATCGAA
Source organism: Lachnospiraceae bacterium UBA3282 (assembly GCA_002361735.1). Taxonomy (GTDB): domain Bacteria; phylum Bacillota; class Clostridia; order Lachnospirales; family Lachnospiraceae; genus UBA3282. The sequence continues at coordinate 15,144 of DETS01000068.1, forward strand.
AGGCGGAATTGTCAAGGAAAATCTTGCCCTTTCAAAAACAAATGAGGGCTGTAAAATTAAAATCAAGAAATTTCCCCAGCCCAAGAGCCAGGGAAAAGGTGAAGTTAATGGATG
>DETS01000009.1 GCA_002361735.1 Lachnospiraceae bacterium UBA3282
ATCATATGAAAGAAGAATTGATAAGATCAATTCCGTATTGAACAGCTATGGCATTTCTTCTATCGAAGATGCTGAGAAAATCACAAAAGACGCCGGCTTGGATGTATACGAGCAGGTAAAGAAAATCCAGCCCATCTGTTTTGAGAACGCATGCTGGGCATACACCGTAGGCGCGGCAATCGCGATCAAGAAGGGCTGCAAGAAAGCAGCTGACGCTGCGGCAGCGATCGGCGAGGGCTTACAGGCGTTCTGTATTCCCGGTTCCGTGGCGGACACCCGTAAGGTAGGTCTGGGTCATGGTAATTTGGGCAAGATGCTCCTTGAGGAGGAGACGGACTGCTTCGCATTCCTGGCAGGTCACGAGTCTTTTGCGGCGGCTGAGGGCGCAATCGGTATCGCTGAGAAGGCAAACAAGGTTCGTCAGAAACCCCTGCGTGTCATCCTGAACGGTCTTGGAAAAGACGCGGCGAAAATCATTTCCAGAATCAACGGATTCACCTTTGTGGAGACCGAGTATGATCCTTACACCAACGAGGTGAAGGAAGTGAGCAGAACCCCCTACTCTGAGGGACTTCGTGCGAAGGTAAACTGCTACGGTGCAAACTCCGTACCCGAGGGTGTGGCAATCATGTGGAAGGAGAACGTGGACGTATCCATCACCGGTAACTCCACCAACCCCACCAGATTCCAGCATCCGGTAGCAGGTACCTATAAGAAAGAGAGAACCGAGGCAGGCAAGAAGTACTTCTCCGTAGCGTCCGGCGGCGGCACGGGTCGTACCCTGCATCCCGATAACATGGCGGCAGGTCCCGCATCCTACGGCTTCACCGATACGCTCGGTCGTATGCACTCCGATGCACAGTTCGCGGGTTCTTCTTCCGTTCCGGCGCATGTGGAGATGATGGGTCTGATCGGTATGGGTAACAATCCGATGGTAGGCGCCACGGTAGCGGTAGCGGTCCTCATCGAGGAGGCAGCTAAGGCTGGGAAATTCTAAAGAAATTGTCTGAAGACTTAAAAATTAATAGATGGTAAAAATATAAAATGGGAAAAGGATGACGATTGTCATCCTTTTCCCAGCATAAAATATAGTTAATGTCAATGAGTCATGAAAATGAGGTTTTGAGATGAGTGATAGGGAAAGAGCAATTCAGTTGTTAGAGGCTGTACCAGATTATAAAATTGAATATGTCATAGCCTATTTGCAGGGTATGATTGTTGGGGAAAGAATACCGAACGAGGAAACTCTGGAAGCTTTTAGAGAAGTTGATGAGATGAAAAAGGATGGGAAAGGACAGCATTTTAGCGGATCAACAAGCGAATTTTTGAATACGCTTTTGGAGGATTGAGCAGTGCTTAAGATTAACAGTTCGGGAAGAGTTAAAAAAGACTTGAAGCTATGTCAAAAAAGGGGATATGATTTACAATTACTGGAAGTTGTGATTGATATTTTGCGTATACCCAATCAATTACCGATTCATAACAAGGACCATTTCTTAAAGGGGGATTATTCGGGACGCAGAGAGTGCCACATTGCACCGGACTGGTTGTTAATTTACGAAATTTATGAAGATGAGTTGTATTTAGAAAGAACAGGTACGCATACGGATTTGTTTCGATAGATGATATAGTAAGTGCAAATTATATTTATGCAATTTGCACTTACTGCAATTTTACTTTAGATTCAGTTCTCCTCCTCGACCATCCGCTCAAACTCACTCGCAGGCACAGGCTTTGAATATAAAAAGCCCTGCAGGAAAGAAACGCCAATGCTGCGGATGATATCCTGGATTTCCTCGGTTTCGATGCCTTCTGCCACGGTCTGAATCGAGAGTTGATGGCACATATTGACCACGTTTTCAATAATTGCCATATCGGTCATATTACCTTCGCGGATCAGACCGCGCACAAATTTCTGGTCGATTTTGAGGATGTCCATGCTGACGTCATGGAGCAGCCCGAAGGAAGCATACTCAGTTCCGAAATCATCCATGGCAATCTTAAAACCGAGTTTCTGCAGTTTGTCAAACTGGCAGGAGAGCATTTTGGTATCGTCGGCATTGCAGCTTTCTGTGAGTTCTACCATAACGAACCGTGGATCTACTTCCAATTCCTTTGCTTTTGCAATTAGTTGATCGATAAATTCCCCGTCCAGGAGCTGGATATAGGAGACGTTAAAGCTTACGCTGATATTGTGGTATTTTTTCTGCCACATGGCGGCATGGCGCAGAGCTTCCTCCATGACCCAGAAACCGACTTCCCGGATTTCTCCGCTGTCTTCCAGAATTTTAATAAATTCGTAGGGAGTGGCATCCTGTATCTCGGGCGTTTTCCAACGCAGCAGAGATTCACATTCCACGATTTTCTTTGTTTTGGCATCCAGGATAGGCTGGAAATACAGCTCAAAGCCTTCAAAGTTGTTATGTATGCTCTGTGTCAGCGCTTCGTGAAGCCGGCTGGTGCGCAGATGACGCTGCGAGATCTTTTCGGAAAATTCAGCGATCCATCCGTTTTTCTGTTCCTTGGCATATTCCAGAGAATGCTCCAGATTGCTCATCAGCGTATTAAAGTCCGTTCCATCTTCGGGATAAGAGACAAGCCCTGCGGAGATGGTAAAACTCTTAAGACCTCTGATATTCATGCAGTAGTCGTTCGCTTTTTCAAAGAGTTTGCGCAATTTGTCCTTGGAGCCGTCAGGGGATAGAATAATAAACTCGTCGCCCTGCAGACGATAAACTCTGTCTTCTTTGTCGGCAAGCCGCTCCAGGCATTCGGCAAGCGCGATCAGCACCTTATTGCCGTAGAGGAACCCGTTTGTGTTGTTAATCTTACGGAAAGCGTTGATGCCCAGCAGAAGGATGGCGCCGCTTCCCGTGGAAAAATCGTATTTCTGCATTTCATAGCTTGTCAAAAGATGCGTGAGCGGGTCGTATTTATTCTGGTTGTCAAGCCGCGTCATCAGTCCTGCAAAAACGAGGGGTTGTCCCTCATCACCGGTAATCACACTGCCTTTGCATTCCAGCCACACATAGCTGCCATATCTGTTTTTCGCGCGGTATTGGCAGCTATGACGGGTGGAGGCGCCGGAAAAGACGGCTTCGATATCCTTAAGATACGCGGCGCGGTCATCGGGATGAATATGCTCCATCCATTTGGGACCGGCACCTTCTATGTATTCGCTCTCCAGACCAAAATAATCTACGGTATTTTTTGACCATCTGGACAGATCTGACTGCATATCGCATACATAGATATAAATATTATCAGACGCGTTTGCAAAAGATTCAAACAATTCGTTTTTCAAAATATCATGTGCCATATGCAGGGACTCCTTTCGGTGAAAGTGGAAATATGCTGAAAATTGGCTTTTTATATTACTATTTTACCACAGGTTTGGTAAAATGGAAATATTAACAGATAAAGAAATGGGACAGAGTAAATCTGTGGTAATTTCCTTGTGTTCCCCTGCGGAAACGTGTATAATAATTTCATAGTGTTTATGAATGGAGTTATGCGGGAATGGTAATACTTCGTATCAGAGGACGGCAGAGAGTGTATGTTTTTACATACTGCTGCACCGCCCGAAAGAAAGGAGTATTGACCATGATACTGACGGAAAAAGAGACGACCGCATTGCGCGACTTGCAGACACAGGAGAAGTCCTGTATCACAAAGTATGAAAAGTACGCGGCACAGGCGAGGGATACGGAGCTGCAGAGCCTGTTCCGCACCTTGCAGCAGGATGAACAGAAGCATTACCAGTCCATCGGGCAGGCGCTTCACGGCAATGTGCCGGAATGTGACTGCAATGATTCGCAGGGCAAAAATTATGCGCCCAAGGGCACATACAAGGATGGCGCGAATGCTGCGGACAAGGAGCACGACTGTTTCCTTGCTACAGACTGCATCGGCACGGAAAAGCTGGTTTCGAGTGAGTACAATACCAATGTCTTTTCCTGTGACAACTCGGGCTTGAGAAAGCTGCTTGCCGACATTCAGATCGAGGAGCAGAACCATGCCGAGATGCTCTATAAGTATAAACAGGTAAATGCGATGGCGTAGGCGCCGATCGCCGGGGAATCTGACAGGAACAGGAGAGATTCTTCTTGTGAGGGATTTCTCCTATTCATCAATTATTGGGACGAAAAACGGTATGTACGAAGGTTTGGTCATTTTTCAAATATTGATGGTGTTGGGGTGTTTTTTCTTTATCATCCTGATGGCGAGGCAGCGTGAAAGCGTGCTTTCTAAGCTGATGCTTTGTATCGGCTTTTTTGGCGCGATTCAAAACGCCGGATACCTTTTGGAGATGCTGTCAAGGGATATCGGAGAGGCAATGATTGCCGTGCGGGTGGAATTTATGGGAGGCGTTTATATCAGCACCTTCCTCTTTATCTTTGTGGCGACTTATTGCGGTTATCGGATTCCGGCGAAGGTGGAGGCGGCAATGTTTCTGCTTGATACCTTTGCGCTCCTTTGTATTTGGGGATATCGTTACACCCCACTTTACTATACGCGGGTATCGTTTGTGACGGAGGGACTGTTTCCTCACCTGATCTTGGAAAAGGGTCCTTTGCATTATGTTTTTTATGTACATATGTTTGTTCATATGATTGGGTGTCTGACTATGACACTCCTGGCAAACAGGCGGACGGGAAAAGGAAAGTGGAATGTCAATCTGATCGCGTTGGGAATCTGTAGTGTATTTCCAATCCCCGGATTTTTGTGTGATCTCTTTCAGTGGATCGAGGGCTATGACGCTGTGCCGGCCTGTGAAGCGCTTGGTATTATACTGTTTGGTATTGTGATTATTTTTTATCATATCTTTGACATTTCTGTTTCGGCGCATGAAGAAATCATCCGCACATTGGATGAGGCGGTGCTGATCGTGGACGCAGACGGCGGTTTTGTGGAGGCTAACGATAAGGCGAAAGAATTGTTCAGAACCCTTGCCAATTTTCATAGAGGAGAGCGGATCTGCAGGGAAAATCTGCGGGACGTCTTTAATGCCGATAACTATTTTGAACATATCAGCTGCAATCATCACTTTGAGGTACATGCCAATAAAATCTGGAATAATCGGGTGCTTGCCGGTTATGCCATCGTGTTTTTGGATATCACGCAGAGCCGTAAGCAGATTGAGCAGATGCAGATGTTAAAGGCGAATGCGGAGAAGGCAAACAGGGCAAAGTCGGAGTTTTTGGCAAGAATGTCCCACGAGATCAGGACGCCGATCAATGCAGTACTGGGCATGAACGAGATGGTGCTTCGGGAATCGAACGAGGAGGACGTGAAAAAGTATTCCATGGATATCAAGTCCTCAGCACACGCGCTTTTGGGCATTATCAATGATATTCTCGATTTTTCAAAGATAGAGTCAGGCAAGATGGAGATCGTGCCGGCGGAGTATGAGTTTAACAGCATGTTAAACGATCTGTATAATATGTTTTCCCTGCGTGCGCAGGAGAAGGGGCTTGTATTTGACGTTTCAGTGGATGCCGCTTTGCCGTCAAAACTGTATGGTGACGATCTGCGTATCCGTCAGATACTCAGTAATTTATTGACCAATGCAGTCAAGTATACCCGTAAAGGAACGGTCACCTTTGAAGTGGCGGGAAATCGGGACGGCGCGGATGTGATCCTGCATTTTGCGGTGCGGGACACGGGTATCGGAATCAAACAGGAAGATATTCCCAAGCTTTTCTCGGCCTTTGAGCGCATTGATGAGGAGAAAAACCGCGATATTGAGGGCACGGGACTGGGTATGAATATTTCCCTGCAGCTGTTGAAGCTGATGGATACCGATCTGCGGGTGGAGAGCGTTTATGGAGAAGGGAGCAAATTCTTTTTTGATCTGCGGCAGAGGGTTGTGAGTGAAGAGCCGATCGGAAGCTTTCAGGAGCGTGCGAAAAAGGCTGCCAGAGAGCATACTTATCGGGCAAGTTTTACTTCTCCGGAAGGTGAGATTCTTTTGGTGGATGACAACCGCGTCAACAGGAGGGTCTTCTGCGGTCTGTTGAAACAGACAAAGGTGCAGATCACCGATGTGGGGAGCGGCAGGGAGTGTTTGGATCATGTCAGACAGAAGCACTACGATATGATCTTCCTCGATCATATGATGCCGGAGATGGACGGTATGGAGACCATGAAACGGATGAAGGAGATGGAGGATAATCTCTGCAAAGACACACCGATCATCATGCTGACGGCAAACGCCATTATGGGAGCTAAGGAACAGTATCTGGCGGCAGGGTTTGACGACTTTCTGGCAAAGCCCATCGATCAGACAAAGCTGGAACGGCTGATGATGCACTGGATGCCGCAGGATAAGGTACACAGTAATACATAAGAAATGCGTATGGTTTGTGGGGAGAGTGTAAAGAAGGAGGTATTCCCCGTACAGAAACATATTTTAACGGGAAAAAGGAGAACCGTCATGAAAGAGAAGTTAAAGGTAACAGTAACGGCGCCGCAGTACAGTTTTGTGTCAGGTATCACCTTTGCGCAGGTGGATGCCTGGTATGATCACACCAGAAGGGATTTGAAGATGGATATCATTTATCCGGAGGATAAGACGAAAAAGTATCCCTGTGTCGTGTGGATCTGCGGCGGTGCATGGATACGGCTGGATCGCAGTGCACATACGGCATATTTGTCTCAACTTGCCAGAAGCGGCTTTGTGGTGGCAAGTGTGGAGTATCGCACCAGCAATGAGGGCTGTTTTCCGATTCAACTTCAGGATGTGAAGGCAGGGATTCGCTATTTGAAGGCAATGAGTGAGCGTTATCATATCGATACGGAACGCTTTGGCGTGATGGGAGAGTCGGCGGGCGGTTATCTGGCAGCGATGGCGGCGCTTACGGACGATTCTGCCTATGATGTGGGTGCTTTTACGGAGTTTTCCAGTAAGGTGCAGGCAGCCTGTCCGTGGTATCCGGCAGCGGATCTGACAGGATTTCCCTATCCTTCTCCGCTGGAGGCGGCAGCTTCGATGGAATCTCTGCTTCTTGGCAAAAATGTGATGCTGGAGAAAGAAGAAGCCCTGAAAATCAGCCCGGTGAGCCTTGCATCAAAAGATGCGCCGCCTTTTCTGATCATTCATGGAGACAATGATCATACGGTTCCCTTTGCACAGGGAGAAGCTCTGCATGATAAGCTGGAAGCTGCGGGAGCGGATGTTACGCTTTTGGCGCTGGGAGGGTCGGATCATGCGGATATGCCGTTCTTCCAGGAGGAGATTTGGCAGCGGATCATCGGCTTTTTCAAGGAGAAGCTGGGAGCAGACGATCAAGCCGCTATTGTCGGATAAGAAAGGGAGTTAAAGTGCATATTAAAGATAGATTAAATGATAAAAAGGGAGATGGATTTATGAAGACTGTGATTTCAAACAGAATTGGAAAGAAACGGATACTTACGGCGCTTTGCATTTCTTTGACAATGCTCTGTATCGCCTGCGGAAATCAAAAGGAATCCTCTGATAATCTGGAGGGATCACTGACGGATATTATGGCGTCTCTTTATGAAAATGCGCAGCTTGATGAGGGATTTCGGGAAGCGTTGGACAGTTTTGAGACGGTGGAATTGACGGACGATTTGGAAATCAGCATTCTGGGCACGGATGAAATTACTTATACCGAAGGTGTGGTTTCCGTGCCGATGATGTCTTCCACGGCGTTTCAGTGCGTGCTGCTTCGGGTGGACGAAGCGGATGTCGAGACGGCAAAACAGGCACTGAAAGATAACGCCAATCCCGACAAGTGGGTCTGCGTCAGCGCGGAGACGACATTGATCGAGAGCCGCGGGAATGTGATCTTCTTTATCATGAGCGGTAAGAACGAGGCGTATGCGATGAATGAGGCGTTTCAGAAGCTGTAAATCAGGTTAGGATCGACTCCTTCAGCTCGTAAAGCAGTTCATTTACTTCCAAGACTGACAGAGAGTGTTCTAAGCCAAATAGAATGATGCTGTCTTGTTTGAATTTAGCATAAAGAGGAGGATAGCCGGTATGCTTTAACAGTTGCTGTGTTTCTTCGATGCTAAGTTTCATGGAAAGGCAGAGAGCGAGAACTTTGTCGCGAGTTGGCATCCTTTGCCCATCAAAGATTTGATAGGCGTAACTCCGATCCAGACCGGAGTGATTGATAATAGTACTCTTTTTTAAGTCCCTTTCTCCAATCAATGTATTCAGATAATCGGAGAGGGGGATTTTTTCAATAAGATCTTCGGATGAACTGTCCATATATGTCTCAAGATTTGCTGTGGTTTTTAAGAGTTCTAAAAGTTCGCAGGTCGTTTTTTTCATTACAAAAGGCTCTCCATATGCTATAGTAACTATATAGTAAAAGGGATTAGGGGAAAAGTCAATGACAGGAACAGGCAATTTACAAATGCAATACGTTGAAGAACAGTATGAAACGTTGACATCTCTTGGGAAAGATGAAGGACAGACTTTCTTAGTAAAAGAGAAAAGAAGCGCAAAAATCTTTGTTAAAAAGTATGTAACTTCCGATGCAGTTTTACTGTACAAGAGATTGCGCGGTATCCAGAACGGGCATCTGGCCAAGATCAATGAGGTCGTATCCGATAAAGAAAAGGGAATCATTATTGAGGAATATATAAGCGGTAAGACTTTGAAAGAATATATTGAGGAAAGCGGTACGCTTTCGCCTGACGAGACGGTGCGCATTGTCGGCGAACTGTGCGATGTATTGGATATTGTTCATAAGTTGGGAATAGTACATAGAGATGTGACGCCGGATAATATAATATTATCGTTGGATGGAGTGGTAAAACTGATCGATTTCGGAATTGCAAGAAATTATAAAGAAAATAAGAATAGAGATACCACAATCTTGGGAACGATAGGATATGCGGCGCCGGAACAGTTTGGCTTTATGCAGTCAGATGAGCGAACGGATATTTATGCATTGGGAATCTTAATGAATGTGATGCTTATGGGAATGTCAGCAGGGCAACAGCTATACAAGGAGGAACCGTTTGCGTCTGTTATAAAAAAATGTATTGAGATTGATCCGGAGAATCGTTTCCAATCAGTTTCTGACTTAAAGAAAGCGTTTGAAGATGACGGAACAAATGCAACTAAAAACGGTGTAAAAGATATACTAACCAAAAAGGGGAGTTTTGTTAAGTGGCTGCCGGGATTTCGGACAGGTATTTTGTGGAAGAACATCATAGCATCCTTTGGTTATGGTTTTATGGTTCTTTCTACCTACATTTTTTTGGAATCATATACAGTAACGTTAAAAATCTTTTTGTTGGAAGCGGTAGCGGTTTTTCTCTATATATGGATGTCTGTGCTGGTCATTGTCAATGTGGCGGATTGGGATAGGAAGCTGCCGGTTGTTCGAAAACTGCCGTTGGCGCTGCGGATGGTATTCCGTTTTATTGTGGGAATCATAATTTTTGAAAGAGGGACTGCAATAGAAAACTATGTGAAAAGTTTGGTAGTAAATCTGCCGATGTCATAAAAATGATTTTGTCTGCTGGGAGCATACCAAACATAAAATGACTCTGCTTATACTGGTTTGTATAAGCAGAGTCATTTTTGTTGAGAGGGACGAACAATCGATCTTATGAGGGAAAGAATCGTTTCTCGTTCCTGTTCATTGGCTTTATGCCATAGGGAAAGAAGCTGCTTTTCCTGCATGGAGTCAGTAAGAGGTATGGCATCCTGTAACAGATAGTCGATGCTTACATGAAAGCATTGGGAAAGCGCGATCAATTTGTCGAGTGTGACAGAGCGTTCACCGTGTTCGATCAGACCGATATATGTGGTTGAAACATTGATGGCTTCCGCGACCTGTTCTTGTGTAAGACCGCAATGTAAGCGTTCTTCACGAAGCCGTTTTCCCAAAGCAATACGATTCATGATAAAACTCCATTCTATCCTTTTTTTATATTTTACCTATATGTCTGGCAAGTTATAATAAACTATTAGTTATAATATAAATAACTAACAGTTGACTAAAAATGATATGCTGTTATAATTATACTGAAAAGTATGATAAGGAGGGGAGCAATGAGAAGAAAGAAACAAAAGAGTGGAAAGAAGAATTGCTTTATTCTGTTTTTGATTATGGTAATTCTGGTCATGAGTGCTTGCAGTACGACGGAAGAAAGCCGCAGAAACATTGAGGTGGATGAGAAGGCAGGTGAGATGATAGAATCATCGGATGCAGATGGGAGCGGAGAAAAGTCGACAGAAGTATTGTCGATCGGAAAGGAGAATACAGAGGGAACGGAAGCTGGAAGCAAAGAGTCCATTGAGGAGCAGATTATATTAGAACAGGATAATATAAAGATAACTGCGTTGGAAATGGTAAATGACTCAATCTGGGGCGAGGGTATCAAACTGTTGATTGAGAATGATTCTGAGAAAAGTATAGGTGTTGGGTGCAATGCGTTGATTGTAAATGATTATATGATAAACGATCTCTTTTCAACGTCAGTGGCAGCCGGAAAAAAGGCTAATGAGACAATGTATATGTCATCAGGACAGCTGGAGGCGGCAGGAATAACCAATATTGGACAGGTTGAAATATATTTTCATCTATATGATTCGGAAAGCTATGAAACAATAGCTGACCCGGAGTGTGTAATGATCAAGACATCGGCTTATGATGCTATGGATAATCAGGTGGAGATAACCGGGCAGGAGTTATATTCGCAAGATGGAATACGGATTGTCGGGCAGTATGTGGACGAGAATAGTATTTGGGGAACGGCTGTTTTGTTATACATAGAGAATAACAGTGGTAAAAGAATAGGGATAAGCTGTGATGATATGTCCGTGAATGGGTATATGGTTTCGCCGCTTTTTAGCAGTACGATATATGAAGGGAAAAGATCTATTGATGATATTACGATTTTCAGTTCGGACTTAGAGGAAAATGCTATTGAATCCGTAGAAGATATTGAGGTGAATTTTCATATTTATAATGCGGAGACATATGACACGATTGCAGATACAGGGGCAATCAGCTTTCACGTAAACTAATTGATGAGATGATAGGAGGATTTCAAAGATGAAAACATCACGTATGATTATTGGTATTATTTCCATTGTTTTATTTCTGGTGGTATCATTGCAGTCATGTGCAGCGGGAGTAGGAAATGCGTTGGCTGAAAATGGTGAAGTAAGCGGTTCTGCCGGATTTCTTCTGGCTATTTGCATGCTGATAGCCGGGATCGTTGGTATAGCTGCCAGAAAATCAAAGGCGGGAAGTTTTGTATCCGGTGGATTTTATGCTTTCGGCGGATTGATTGGTATGGCAAATGCAGGGTCTTACTCCGATCTCAGGATTTGGTCGGGACTTTCTTTCATTTTTGCAGTGGTCTTTATTCTTACCGGTATCATGCAGAAGGCGAAACATTTAGAGTAGTGGGTAGTAGAAAATACCTTGCGTACTGTTTGAAAAATTCAACATAATTGGCTCTTCATGGGTAATAGTGG
>DETS01000114.1:0-4346 GCA_002361735.1 Lachnospiraceae bacterium UBA3282
TGGTAAATTGGAGGAGGGGCAAAATTTTTGCAGACTGCTCCCGAACAATCTTTTTCTACATTGCCCAAAATCGATCAATACAGTATTTCAAAAACAAGGGATACATTGAGGGGTAAAATTTTTTGATAAATTTTGGAAGAGTTAAAGAACCGATTTTCGCTTGGTAAAGACCAATTTTCGGTAGCGTTACGTTTTGATATTCTGGACACGTTATTCTGGAAAAACATACAAGGATTTCTTTGACCGTTCCGTAACCAAGGGGGACATTTCTGTTACGGGAGGAGAAAGGGGGTAAGTAGAGAAGTCAGTCAAAGAAATAATAGCATCGGCGCGAATTTGATGATAACAGCGAGTCAATCAACAAAACGTTGAAAAAATTACGGGGACAATATACAATGAAGTAAAGGCATATGTGGTTTCTGGGGTGTCTTTACTACCTTCAATCATTCCCAGACCAAAGGAGGTACCCCACATGAGTGGAAGATTTATGACCATCAAGAGAATCGTAATACCAACTATAACAATGGTAATCATTGCAAGTCAGTTAATGGGTTGCGCGGCAGTCTCTCAATCCGAACTTCTGCAGATGATAAACCAAGGTGACGCAATCGAGATAGAGGTTGCGACTCCCATCAATCAAGAGCAGGGAACAGAGTCAGCCCTAGACTGGCAGGAACTAGCATCCCTAACCACCAATCCAGACCTTAGAAAATCATGGGACGACATTCTCATGATTACCCCTACAGACACCGGCAAAAACGGAGTCCTCTATGTCAATGCAGAGGGCAACAACGAGCCAAACAATACCCTGCGTGTAGCACTTCACAACAGCGAGTTCTTAAAGTACCTTGACAGCGAAGCGGACAGTTTACAGTTATCCAATGCAGTACAAGGAAATTACGCTGACCTTGAAGAAAATGACACAACAAGAGCATTGTACATGGGAATCAATGGTTACTTCAATCTGTTACCAGACGCGAATCCGAATTACGCTAATCCAGACAGCACCTTACAGCGAAATGAGTTTATGGCAATGGTATTCAGAGCGGAAACACCTGTCCAAGACTTAACAGCAGACAGCGCCTTTGCCGATGCAGTCGGACAAAGCGACTATAACATCTATGCCCAAGGAGTAGTACAAAACAGTTACCTCGACACAGCGAGCAAGAGCCTCAACAACCTCACAGCCAACGGAACGATCACCAGAGCCGAAGCCCTGTACCTCTTAATGAGCCGTTACTTCTCCGATGATATGGCAAAGGTGGACGTTAAGAGTGTAACATTCAATGACGCAAAAGACGGTGGCGACATAGCGACCAAACAAAAGTTTATTGAGGACGGCACCCAAAAGGACTACTGGAAATCCTACGAACTCACCTATGCAATCCAAAATCCCGATGATGGTTTACCGACAGACCTTTATAAAGCATTGGTAGTCGCAAAATCCAAAGGCTTAGTAGGAGATGTGACTCGTTGGGATGAAGCCTTGACAAAATCGGAGGCAATAGAGTTCCTAGTCAAAACATTACGTCAAGAAAAAGGCATCACCCAATTCAATGCAAAACAAGCTAGAATAGAGGGTCATGAAGTACAAGAGCCTGCAAAACCCGAAGAAGCTGAAACTGTTGAAGATTTAGAGGATGGTATCAATTCGACTCATACCGATGTTGAACTCGGTGACGATGAGTACAAAGGCGACGACGAAGAACCTGCCAGCACTACATCAGAGAGTGATCGGGAGTTATTTGATTCAATATGGGAAGAGTTGGAGGAAGAGTATCCGGATTTGTTTGAAGATCCCTCAGCATCAGGCAACACAAACCAAGGCAATTACGAGCATGTAGGCACTCCCGACAATGGCGAACTCCCCACATATACAATAGGCGAAAGCGGTACATCAGACGTACCCGCAGGAACTGTATACTAGCCAATCAAAAATGTGAAATGTCACCAAAAACACTTGGTGACCTTTCACATTTCGCTAAAGATTTTTTTTAATTCCGCGCATACATAAGTTTGATATTTCAATAAAAATCTGATATAATATAAGCGAAAATATATGGAAAGGAGCAAATCCTGCAATGACAGAACCCAAATATACAGTCAAAGATGGCATAGCATTTTATGAAGAACCATACACGATTGACTACTCAGTATTTGTGAGTGAACATTTGGATTGTGATAGTATTATAAAAGACAATCAAGATTACGATGATATTGTGCAGGTAATAGCGTTTGCTACAAAAGAAGAATTTAATGATACATTAAAAGATGTATTAGATTCAAAATTCAGTAATGGATACAAAAGATTAAGACATCTAAGTTCAGTGGGGTTAAACTCGATATGGTAGCAAAATACACAGGCAAAGCATATGTACTAAATATTTCTAATATCAATAATACGAAAGATAATATAGTCATGTTATTCGATACAGGTGCAATGAAAACTGTTCTTCCATTAAGCTTATTAACAGAAAAGAGTCTAGATGAAGAAGATAGAAACACATTTAAGAATAGAATAAGAAATGATGTATCAAAAGAAACATTTAGCTCAGTATCGGGCATTAGTAATATAGAGGGCTATTTATGCAAAGCAGAAAACATAATGATTTCTGGAATGTATTTTAAGACATTTTATTATTACTTAATAGTGGATGAATTGTGCAAATCAGCATTGATAGGTGATGATTTTATTTCGTGCTGTAGGTTTGAGCATTCAGTTAATGGTGACATAGAAATAAACGATTTTGATGAAAAGGCGTATATAAATAAACATGAGAAACACGCATTAACTGGTAAGGAAATATTAGCGGCATTATCACAAAACACATCAAAAAAGAAATATACTGCTCAGAACATAACAGTAAATTAAGTTAACAGTTTATTAGATGAAAAATCTAATGGGTAAATAAAATAATAAATAAAGTTAGAAGTGGATTCGTGCTTATACAAAAATCATGTAAAGTATGAATCCTTTTTTCATACCCAAAATTCATGTTGAAATAAAATTAAAAATTGTTTAGAAATTTATAAGAAAGGCAGGCAAGCATATGAAATTCCAATCTCACATCTCAAAACTTCATATACCAAGGAAATTTTTACTATTGGCAATGGGTGTCTTCATGGCGTTGCCAATCTTGTTTACAAACTCACTTACAGTTCATGCCAGTAGTGATTATTCGGCGATAGTTGATAGAATTGTAGGTGCTATATACAACGGTACCAGTGACAATAACCGCGGCGGCACCTCAGCTATCCCAAATGGTGTCGCGTACACCCGTACCGGCTACCTCTGTTACCTTCTCACCAAAGACGGCTCCCCCACAGGACTCCCCGCCTACGCTTTCTATAGCCCCGGCTACAATGGAATCGCAGGCTCCCAATGGGTTTGTACTTCCCGTAGAGGTCACACAGTCAGCAGTTGGAGAGGAAATGCACCTTGGGGAGTCACTCCGTGGGGCAATGGAGGATCTCCAAGTTACGAACCCGAAATCAGAGATTGGATGTTACAACCAATCAATGGCAAACCACAGGCACAGCAGTTTGTCAAAGACATTTGGGGCGTAGAAGCGGAGAAAAATTTCCAAAGTGACAACTACATCCTAGTCATCGAAACCATCATGAATTTCCAATACAGCACAAAGAGTGGTTCAGGAAATGAAGATGTAATATATGTCAGTAGAGGATATATAGAGAGTGCAGCAAATAGAGAAGCAGAAGCAATAGTGAATAGTCGACCTGATATGTCACCTGAGAATAGGGA
The DNA here is from genome assembly GCA_002361735.1 of Lachnospiraceae bacterium UBA3282. Taxonomy (GTDB): domain Bacteria; phylum Bacillota; class Clostridia; order Lachnospirales; family Lachnospiraceae; genus UBA3282. The sequence continues at coordinate 3,764 of DETS01000114.1, forward strand.
AAAGTTACGAGCCCAAGTAGTAAGCGCCATAATGAGAGAAGTAATAGACAGATTAAAGAGTAATCCCAAAGTTGTAATAGCAGAGGGAGGAAACGCAGGCTCCAATCGTACCTTCACATCCCCTCCTCTCATAGGCACCGTCCCCAATCTCATCACTTACAAAAACGGTAACACTGTTTTTGATTCCTATACGAACAAAGTAGCTCCGCATTCTGAGAAAATAAAAGTAAATGAGGCAGGGTTTACAGCATACACAGGCTCAGGTGCATTAAGTGATTCCGAAGTCCAATCCTATGGCGTAGCGATGTTGATCATCCATTGTAAGAGTGACGCAATCCACACTTATTGGGAGCCTCATGGTTCCCCTGGCAACCCAGAGCCACGTATCCCTGGCAAAACAGGAACTTGTAACATCGTAAAAGGCTATTATAAAGAGAACCTCACCACAGGAGCCAAGCAATCCCTAGGTGTTTACTACGAATTAGATGTAACAAGTAACATCATAGTAAGTGGCGAACCCAACTTTGAGTTAGTGGAATGTTAATATTTTAATCGTCTAAAACGTATTATTCAAAAATTAAAT
>DETS01000114.1:4647-59246 GCA_002361735.1 Lachnospiraceae bacterium UBA3282
CCCATCAAAAAGTTTCGTCAAAATTACCATATCGATTTTGGGATAACGCCTGTTTAGCTTTTCCCAACGCATCGAGCATAGGTTTACATAACAATAAAATCCATCCAAATTCTTTTATCATTCTGCAAATAGACGGCAGGATTTTTTTGTGCTACCCTACAAAAAAGGGAGGGCGCAATCATGGCAGTAGAATACATCGAGGACGGATTCAAACTAAAAATCGGGAGAAGGCGGACGCAAGTAACGACATATGAGAATATGCCGCTACAAACGACACAGCCTGTCAAAAAGGATAAGCAAAAGGAAATCAAACGGAATATCCCAAGCGACTATGCAAATTTTAATTATTACAATCGAATGAAAAAAAGGCGGCAGGAAATCCGCGAAATATGTTGGAATAATTTCGATCTGCCCGATGTTGTCATGCTGACACTGACCTTTGACCAGAAAGGCAATGTTGAAAAGAATTTCGCACAGCTTGAAGACGCGCATCAAGAGTTTAAGAGGTTTATTCAGCGTGTAAATAGTCATTATGAGAATTTCAAATATCTTACAACATTTAGCAGACAAAACAACGGAAATTGGCACTACCATGTAATATGCAATTTCCAACATAGCATTACCAATAACGAAATCATGAACTTATGGAAAAATGGGATTACTTATGTTTCTTATATTGATACAATAGAAGGCTATAAAAAGGCGATAACCTACCTCACCGATAATATGGACGAATCAGCGGACGCATTAAAGGGGAAACATGGATATCTATGTTCGCGGTCAGTTGAGCGAGATATCAGCCTTGTTTCGTGGAGAGCAGAGCAATCTGATGAATTTGAGGAAGCGTTTGAAAAAGTGAAACAGGAAAAGCATACAATTTTGTACGAGACCAGAAACCCGTTAGGAGTCAAGGGAACTCGCGTCAATGAGGAGACGGGGGAGGCTTTTGAGGTACATCTTCAAGACAGGGAACTCACTCCGGCACTAGAGTATGCAGGCTACGAGAAATGGGAAAGCATTTACACACACCTGACATCTTGGGCGGATTTTTCAGACAAGTTTAAGCCCCTCAAACCAGCCACACTCCGCCCTAAAAAATTCAAACGGACGAATCCGTAATAAGGCAAGACGGTATACCGCGGCATTCGATTCAATTTAATATATACGTCCCCTCTAAAGCGCCGGTGGATGCTGATTACAAAAGATGGCAAAGAGACAGTGTGAAAAAAGTGGATAACAAAACCTTCCTGTCAGATAACATTATGGTAAAAGTGTAAAGTAAAAAACACTGACAGCCAAAACAGCTATTATGTGATAGGAAAGCAAAAAAATTTGATGGAGGGGAAAAATATGTTTTATACACCGTTTCTTTATGAAATGAATCAAATCAGGATAGGCATACGCACGAATGGCAGACCAACAGCCGCAATGATTTTGTGCTTTAGAAGTCCTCATGCCTCATGTAAGACAGACAACTGGCTCGGTTACAAGCTGCTCAGACTGTACACTGCTTATTACAAAAAAGTTATGCGGGAATCGGGAGGAAAATTCTGGGACACGGATACGGGGAAGCAGGAGAAAGACTTGTATAACACTTGACGGAGGTGAATTGACATATGATGGGGATCAAATTAAAAAGTCAGCGCAGAGGTAACTGGATAGGCATAGCGATTGTTTATCCGAGTGGAGCAATGGAAACAGTCGCAATGATCCTGATGCCGCCGGACAATGATTGGCGTGCCACCATAGAATTTTATGACGAACTAATCAGATTATATAAAAAACGTCTCAGCAAATGTTTATAGCTTCTAACTTATAAGTGGTTTTTATACAAACCACTGTTTCTCATTTTATGAAATGCCCAAAATGGATTTTAATATTATTTTCTGAAAACACAAATTTTGAGCCATTGGGTAAGTTTTATTTTTTGAAAAAGGAATGAAGAAATGGGGGTTCCAAGGAGGTCAGCGCGCAGAAATAGAAAAGGTTGGGAAGATGGTGGAGAAAGTTTATCATTTTTCATTTGTCGGCATTGTCCGATGTGCAAACGACAATCCAATTGTTCAATTAACCCAGATAGCGGCATGGTTTATGGGGCATTGATTAGGGAACAGGGATAGCGATAGAGTAACAGGATAAGCAATCACAATTCACCCAACGTAAATATCAACCATGCCACAATCTGAAATATCAGCCGACTCCTAAAGAAAAATCACCGATACATATCGAATCAGTCCGTCTCGTCACGCCGCTGTCTGACCTTTTTGCAAAAAAATTTCACCTCGTCCGTGTTCAGCGCGGACTCGTATCCCTAAAACAGGAGGATAAAGAAACAGGGCTTATGGGTATAAGTGTTATCTTTTTATATTTTGGAGGTAACACTTATGTATCGCAGTACAGCAGATTCAGAACAGGCAAATAGTGCAGAATACGGGAAAGTAAAGACACATAACTATGTAAAGAGTAATCGACTAAGAGATGTTTACATGGAGTTGGGAGCAGAGAACAAAATAGTTTGTTCGTTAACGTATCAAAACAGGCAGGTGCAGGTTACGCTTGCATTTCCCGAACAGACAGACACGAAAGCGGAGCAGGATTTTGTCAGCAGGCTCAAAACGATGTATCTTGAAAAAATCAAAACAGGGGCTTGTCAAAAGAAGGATTTGGCGTTATCATCTCCCACCACGAAGGAAAAGGAGGAAAATGGTCATGCCTAAAAAAGTAAGAACTCTGTTAAGAGTATCCTCAAAACAACAGTTACATGATGACGACATCCCCGTGCAAAGGGCGGAGGCGAAGCAGTACATAGCAAAACGCGCTGACTGGGAGTTTGACAGGGAGTATATTGAAAAAGCGGTATCGGCATACAAGAACAATGTGGAGGAACGGGAAGTTTTACAGGAAATACTGTCGGATGCCCGTGACCATCAGTTTGATGTTCTGCTCACCTATATGTCGGACAGAATAGGCAGGCAGGAAGAATACAGCTTCTATGTCGCCACACTGAATCAGCTTGGCATAGAGGTCTGGACAATCAAGGACGGTCAGTTAAAAACAGAGGAACATATCGACAAACTGTTAAACTATATCCGATTCTGGCAGAACGAGGGAGAAAGTAAAAAGACAAGTATGCGTGTGAAAGATACGCAGAAAGAGTTGGTAAAGTCTGGAAAGTTTGTGGGTGGGAAAGCCCCATACGGTTATCGGTTAGTCCCTTCCGGCATGGTCAGCAATCACGGGAGACTGCTCAAGAAACTTGAGATTGTGGAAGAAAACGCGCAGATAGTCAGACTGATATACAGTCTGGCAGTAGGCTATGGCATGGGATATGAGAAAATAGCAAAGGAGTTAAATGCGCGAAACATTCCGGCAATTACAACAGACAGGTGGAAAGCGGGAACCATAAGAAGTATCTTGACAAACCCTGTCTATATGGGCTATCTGGCAATAAACAGAAGAATCAATCATAACGGGTTTATCAGATTAGACAGGAAGGACTGGATTTATTCAGAGGAACAGATACCGGAACTTGTCATTGTTTCTCAGCAGACATGGGAGAAAGCGCAGGAAATCAGAGAAGCCCGAAAAAATAAAATCAATACCTCAAAACAGATATCCGCTAAGGAGTATAAAGAGCAGTACAATGTGCCGTTTTCCACAAAAGGGAAACTTGCCTTGATTGGTCTTGCCACTTGTGGATATTGCGGGAAACGCTTAAAGAACGGGAGTTATTGCAACCACTGGACGACAAAGGCGGGAGAAAAGAAAGTATCCTATGCGGGCAGATATGTATGCCCGTCAAAATGTGAGGAACGCAGCTGTTATTCACAGAATTATCTGGAGGGGATCGTGTTTGGGGTGGTTGAAACTTATATGGAGCATCTGAAATCCATAGATATCACGGAAGAAATAGAGAAAATGCAGAGTCAGCAGAGACAGCGCATAGAGAAGGAACTGGAAACCATTGATAAAAAGCAAAGAACCTTACAAACAGATATCCGCACATTGGAAGAAAAGATACCCGAAGCAATCAGAGGGGAATATTATTTCAGTGCCGAGAAACTTTCTGCCATGATTAAGGAAAAGGAACAGGAAATGGAGGCGTTAGGCAAAGAAGCGGAACAGGCAAAGAACAGGCTGTCACAGGTGGTAAATCAAAATAGCGATATGGAGAAGTTTATCACGATGGTGCCTAATTGGAAGGAGGAATTTCAAAATGCAGATACGCAGACCAAAAAGATGCTGCTTTCTGCCTTCATTGACCAAATAGAGGTAAAAAACGATGATATCAATATCAAATTTAGGATACGTCTGGAGGACTTTGTATTACCTGAAAGTATTGGTTTACCTACCATTCCGTGTAAACACGATTTAGGGTAAAGGACATGATCGCCAGGGTATTTGCGTAGATGGCGCTCTCCGGCCAGGTGGCATAAATCTCTGAGGAAACCACGTTCTTGATATAGTCACGGTAGCGCACATAGTAGTTTGGCGCGGTGGAGTCGGAGGGAACGCCGTCATGTACGATGATGTATTCGGGGATCACTACGCGACTTAAGACGATCTCGCCGGATTCGTCCACGGGTTTGATCTCATCTTCGGGGATCTTGGGCGGATAGTCGCCGTAGAGAGTGTGGTCGGGAATGGCGATGATCTCCTCTGTATCCTCCGCCGTTTCGATGGGGGTCATCTCAATATTCTGCACGGCAGTCACATCCGGCAGCACCTCTACGCCTGATACGATGACGGGTTCGTAGCCGGGCGCGGTGACGGATATCGTGTACTCCGAGTAGGGCATGGGGGAGTTGGGGGTCAGGCTGTACTGCAGGGGTGGCGTTCTTAAATCTACGGTTTCAGTCTGTCCGGAAGAATCTGTTGAGAGATTTTCCGTTGCGGAATCCGGATCTCCGGTAAAGGAGATGGTGATGGAGGCGTTTTCGATCGGAATCTGTCCCACATTTGCGGTGACGTTGACCTGTAATCTTCCGACCGTATCAGATTCCGCCGCCACGTTGTCTTCATTCTGTGTATACAGCAAAGCTGCTTCTTTTTTACTTTCATCCATCTTGCTACCTCATATCTGACGGTCTGCTCTTACGGTTAGCATATGCGCGGGAGGAAGGACTTGTGCGTTGAATTGCCTCTATGATAAAATAACAGGGATATAGATGATGATATGGGATTGATAAAGGGAAAAGGGGGAGCAGCCACTATGAAACCACAAAAACAATACACGGAAGAATACGCACGCATCGGCGGCATCGACCACTATCTCCTGCACTATAAGTCGAAGCCGGAAGACCCTGTCCTGCTCTTTATTCACGGCGGACCGGGGCAGACGGAGAGTTTCTTTGCCTTCCTGGTGGAAGAATACGCGGCGCGCGATTATAACATCGTCTATTACGATCAGCGCGGCGCGGGTAAAACGTGGCTGAAAAACAAAAAGAGCAAGCCTGACACGGAGATTTTAAAAAGGGATCTGCTGGAGATGGTGCTGTACATAAAAAAGCAGTACGGCAAAGAAAAGGTCGGCATTCTCGGGCATTCCTGGGGGAGTGTTCTCGGCAGTATGTTTGCGTTGGAACATCCGGAACATACGCTGTGTTACATCGGCTGCGGGCAGGTCATTGATATCATGGAAAACGAGCGCGTCGGCTACGCGATTCTCAAAGAGACGATTGAAAAGGGCGGGAACCGAAAGGATCAAAAGAAACTGGAAAAGATCGGTGAGTACCCGATCGCGCACTTTGACGCAAAGGTTTACCGCAAGATGGGACAGATCAGGAGCCTGCAGGGAAAGTATAAACTGGCGCAGGATTTTGGAAAGACGGTCATCGATCTGTGGCGGCGTTCGCCTGTTATGGGTATAAGAGACCTTATCCCATTCATGACATCTCTGTCGGTTAATATGCAGCTGATGCGGGAACTGATGTCCTATGATCTGCGAAAAAAGGGGAGCTGCTATCAGGTTCCGGTCTATTATGTACTGGGGGAGAACGACAGCCAGACGCCGATCGAGATCAGCATGAAATATTTTGAAGAAGTGCAGGCGCCCGATAAGAAACTGTATCTGATCGCGAATGCGGGGCATGCGCCGATGATCGACAATGTGGAGGACTATCGGCAGGCGGTGCGGGAAATCATTCACCGTGCCGGAAGCCTCGCGGGAGATTCCGGAAAATGGAAAAACTGAAACAAGACAAAAATCATTAGGACAAATAATCCACCATGTGCTATACTATAGCCATGGTAGTAGATGAGATTTTAGACGGTAAATTTCATGTAGGCGACGGTTCTTTAGACTTTTCCTGCCCGCGAGTCAGTCTGTCCCTTCAGGCGGACGCGATCTGCGAGGGCTCTTTTTTCGTGTTCGGACCGGAGGGCCTTGTGACAGAGGGGCAGGTGGCAGCTTCCGACCTTCGCATGGAGTGTGTGACAAAGCGTTTTGGCGGCAGTGAGGATGAGATTTTTTACCGCTTTGACGCTGCGGGTATGGAAGCGGGGGAGGAGGTCTCCGGCTTCTTTTATCTCATTTCCAACAGGGGGGAGTATTATCTGCCCTTTCAGGTAAAGATCGAGTCAGGGGAGATCGACTCAAGTCTCGGAGAGATCCGTAATCTCTTTCATTTTACGAACCTTGCCAGGAGCAATTTTGAGGAGGCGGTAAAGCTTTTTTACAGCCCGGCTTTCAGGCGGGTCTTTTCCGGGCATGACAGGCAGTATTTTGCTGCCTATAAGGGACTTGCCTCGACGCCCGGAAATGTACATAACGTGGAGGAGTTTCTCTTAGAGATCAATAAAAAGAAATTGATGGAATATGTCCCGGAGGAGAGCGAGATCCGCATCGAAGATCCTCTGGGGGATATGCGTTATGCGCTCGTCATCCATCGAAACGGGTGGGGGTATACGAAGCTGCAGATCCGGGCGGAAGGCGATTTTTTGCAGCCGGAAGATGAGACGGCAGACGACGTTTCCTTTCTGGGAAATGTCTACCGTCTGTATTACCATATCGATACAAAGAAGCTGCACGACGGCTGTAATTTTGGCGCGATCCTGCTGATCAGGGAGAGCGAGACGACGAGGGTGCCCGTCACTGTGGTGCGGCATATGCCGGACAGACGGCGGACGGCGGTCAGACGGGAGAAAAAGCAGCTCACCGTGCAGTTGATGACATATTATCAGGCGCATCGTCTGAAAAAGATTGGAAAGACGACTTGGCTTGCCGAGACCAAAAAGCTGCTTGACAGGATGGAGCAGCTCGACGACAGGGACATTGCCGTAAAGCTGTTTCAGAGCCAGATGCTTCTCTCGGGAGATCGTGACAATGAAGCGAAATGGCAGATCGAGAAGCTGAGAAGTGCCGCGGAAGCGGAGCGGGAAAAAAGTCCGGCACTATGGTGCTATTATCTGTATTTGACTACATTAGTCAATGGCGATGATGCCTATGTGGATGAAACGGCGGAGAAGGTACGGCATATTTATGAGCGCAGGAAGGGAGACTGGCGGATCGCCTGGCTGCTTTTGTACCTGTCCGATGAGTATACGCAGAGCCCTTCCCGCAGATGGATGCTTTTGGAGGAGCTGTTTGCAAGACGTTGTACCTCGCCGATGCTTTATATGGAGGCATGGAATGTTGTCTGTATGAATCCGGCAATGCTGCGGAAGCTGGATCGGTTTGAAGAAGAAATATTAACTTATGCGGTTAAAAATAAAGTGATGCAGGAGGATGTCCTGCTTCAGGTAGTGTATCTTGCCGGGCAGAAACGGGGATATTCCGAACGGCTGGTGCGCATTTTGAAGGGCTGCTATGAACAGATTGCCCACAAGGAAGTGCTGCATGAAATCTGCACGCAGTTCATCAAAGGCAACCGTTTCGGCGCGGATTGCTTTTCCTGGTATCAGGCGGGAGTGGAGGAGAATCTCAGGATCACCCGACTTTATGAATCCTATATGATGTCGCTGCCGGCGGATTACGACGGCGAGCTGCCGCAGATGGTGCTCATGTACTTTGCTTACAGGAGCGACCTGCCCTGGGAGGCGACCGCCCGCCTTTACGCCTATGTACACAGGCGGCGGGAGGCATTGGGGGAAATTTACGCGAGCTATCCGGCGGCGATGGAACTTTTTGTGCGCGAACAGATCAGGCGCGGCAGGATCAACCGCGATCTTGCCTATCTTTACACGCAGTTTGTGGAACTGCCCATGATCGATGAGGAGTGTGCAAGAGCTCTGGTCTCCCTGCTCTTTATGCGGGAGGTAAGGACAGTAAGTGAGCGGGCAAAGGAAGTGCTTCTTGCCTATCCCTGTCGGGCGGACATCAAGCGTTATCCGCTCACGGATGGAAAAGCCTGCGTACCGGTTTATGAGAATGGCTGTAAGATCCTTTTGGGAGACGGGCAGGGAAACTGCTTTACGCAGAGTATCACCTGCGAGGCGGAGGCGCTGATGCGTCCGGGGAAGCTGTCTTTGATGATCTCGCCCTTTGTCAGGAATCATTTGGGATATGCGGTCTATGCCTGTTATGAACGTCCGCATACTTTTGCGGTACAGGAGGAGAATGCGGACCTCTTTGCACTGCTCTCCCGGTCGGAACGGATCGAGGAGGAGGAGCGGAAAAAGATCCGCCGTATGCTGGTGGACTTTTATTATGAAAAGGACAGGATGCGGGAACTGGACGAGTATCTGCTTTCCCTGCGCCCGGGAGATGTGAAAGGAGAAGACAGGGGCGAGATCATCCGTTGTCTGGTGAACCGCGGTATGTATGAGGAAGCCTATACGTGGATCGAGCGTTTTGGACCCTATGATGTTGATGCGAAGACACTTCTTAAGCTTGGCAGCAGATTGCTCCATCTGTTCAGGCAGCAGGAGGTGGAGGCGGATCCGCTGTTGACGGGAATGCTCTTTTATGTCATGAAAAAGGGAAAATATGACGATAACAGTCTGGAATACCTGGTGCAGTGGTTCTCCGGTACGATCAAGGAATTGCGGGACGTCTGGCAGGTTGCCGAGTCTTTTGGTGTGGACACCTATAAGCTGAGTGAACGGATGCTTTTGCAGATGTTATACACGGGCGCCCATGTGGGGGAAAAGCTGGAGATCCTCAGATCCTACAGCTTAAACGGCGGCAGTGATAGGGTGCGGGCAGCCTTCGTGTCAGCCTGTTGTCATGATTTTCTGGTACATGAGGAGATCACGGACGCCTATGTGTTTGAGAGCGTGCAGCAGCTCTATCGCGAGGATGTGTCATTCCATCCCGTCTGTAAGCTTGCCTATCTGCGTTTTTATGCGGACAGGGAGCGGACGCCGGAAATCGAGAAGGTCTGCGGTGATTTTTTGGAGACGCTGCTCGCGCGGGGGATCGTGATGCCTTTTTATCGCGGTTATTTTGGCAGTGCGGCACAACTGTCGGCGTATCTGGATAAGACCATGGTGGAGTATCGGACGACGCCCGGCAGCCATGTGACCATCCATTACCTGCTGCAGAGCGGAGAAAACGGCGGACAGGAGTATACGCATGAGAAGATGCGGGATATGTTCGGCGGCATCTATGTCAAGGATTTTATCCTCTTTTTCGGGGAGAAGCTGCAATATTACATCACGGAGGAGTCCGAGGCGGGAGAGCAGGTCACCTTAAGCAGCGTCGTTTCTAAGAGCGAAGCCGGAGAGGACGGATCTGCCGGGCGTTTCAGCCTCTTAAATGATATCATGATCGGTGAGACCCTGCAGGATTACAATACGGTGGAAGACCTGCTCTTTACTTATTTCAGACAGGATCACATGACGGAGCAGATTTTTAAGTTACGTTGAGAGAAAGGCGTTTCGGTTTTCAGAGGAGATTTCGGAAAGTATCGTCTCAAGGATAAGAGGAACGGTAATGTTTTTGGAGCGCAAAGAAGACACAAAACCGCATAAGGGAAGTGTATTTGTGGGCTACGATCTGGGGGAGAGGTATGCTCAGATCAGCTACTGCTTCTTTGAGAAAAGTGAAGTGGAGACGCTTGCCCCTGTGGCAGGGACGAAGCAGTACAACATTCCTGCTATGTTATGTAAACGAAAAGGGACGAAACAGTGGCTCTATGGCAAGGAGGCGGCGGAACATGCAGGGGAGGAAGATCTGTTTCCGGTGGAAGGGCTGCTTGCCCTCGCGAGGGAGGGCAAAGAACTGACCCTTGACGGGGAGGCTTTTGATCCGACGGCGCTTTTGACCCTCTTTGTCAAAAGAAGTTTAGGGCTGCTTAGCATCATTGCCCCCGTGGAGGAGATCGATGCCTTTATGGTGACGGTCGCGCGTATGGATGACCGTATGGTGGAGATTCTCTTACAGGTTGCCGCTAATTTAAATCTAAAGACGGACCGCATCTTTTTCCAGAGTCATACGGAGAGTCTTTACGCCTACATGCTGAATCAGCCCTCAGAATTGTGGGCATATCATACGCTCGTCTGTGAACACGACGGCAGCAGGCTTCGGACCTACCGCATGACCTGCAATAAGCGGACGACGCCTATCGTCACGCTGATTGAAGAACAGCTTTTTGAGACACTGCCGATTCCCGGCGGGGATGAGACGGAAACGATCAGGGAGGATGCGTTTCGGCTGGCGGACGAGCGGTTTTTGGAGATCTTGCAGGAGTTATGCGAAGGGCGTATCGTTTCCTCGGCATATCTTTTGGGGGACGGTTTCAGGGAGGAGTGGCATAAGGATTCCCTGCGGTTTTTGTGTAAGAACAGGAGAGTGTTTCAGGGTAACAATCTGTTTGGCCAGGGAGCGGTCTATAGTCTGATAGAAAAATGGAGTCCCAGTGATGCGGGAAAAGAGCATATTTTCCTGGGGGAGGACAAACTCAAAGCGAACATTGGGATGCGTGTTTGGCGCAGAGGAAAGGAGTCCTACTACGCGCTTTTGGATGCGGGCGAAAGCTGGTATGAGCTTCATAAGAGCTGCGAGATCCTGTTAGAGGAGGAGAAGACGATCTCTTTTGTGATCACGCCTCTCACGGGGAAGAACCCGCAGACAAAGGAGATCACGCTTACGGGAGCAAAAAACACAGGCGCGCCTTTTACCAGATATGTGCTGGAAGTTTCCATGGCATCCGCGGATACGGTGCAGGTGGTGGTGACGGATCTGGGACTGGGAGAGTTTTTTCCGACAGACGGGCGTAAATGGGAGGAAACGTTTTCGATTTGATAACGGTGAGGTATAATAGGAACGTATGAGCAGCAAGGTGATTTTGGGGACGGGCAGACGGGCTGCGCATCCCTACTACGTGGAGAGGTTTTATGTAAACCTATATTCGGTGGAGGAACTCTGTTTCCTTTTGGTGGACAAGGCGGCGCTTTTAGATGCGGAGATCATGCAGCGGGATCTTTTGCGGTGGCTGGAGGCACAGTGCGGCTTAAGCGAGCTGGCGCATACGCTGGAGGCGCTTTTGAACCGCAAGGGATCGGTGGCTGCCTTTGCGGGAGCGATTCTTGCCTATGTGAACATCTACCCGGCGGAGACGGTCAGACGCACGGAGGAGATCGTGCGGGGAAATGAGGGCTTGAACCCCTATGAGCGGCTGGGGGCGCGGGCGGATTATCTGTTTGGGGAAAAGCGGTATCTGGCGGCATTGCAGCAGTACCAAAGCCTGGCGCTTACGATTCCCGAAACCGAAAAACTCCTGCTCGGACGGATCTATCACAATATGGGGGCGGCGTATGCGGGGATGTTTTTGTATGAGCAGGCGGCGGATTGGTTTATGAAGTCTTACGAGACAGACGGCAAGCGGGAAGGGCTTTTAATGTATCTGGCGGCGCTGCGCATGGGAAAGCAGGAAAAGGCATATATTGACTTTATCGCCGAACATCCGGAGTACCATGAGATATCATTGGAAGTGGAACGGATGGTGAAGCGGGCGGAAGGGTCGTTTGAGGGCTCGGATGAAAACAGGATGTTAGTCACCTATCAGGTGATGAAGGAGGAGGGGGCAGGAACGCTTGGCAGCGGTATGCCCTACTATGAAGAAATCGGAGAGCTGACGGCGGGGCTTCGGGAGAAGTACCGCAGGAGTATGAGATAAAAACGCACCATAGGAAGGAAGAAAAGATATGGGCTTATTAAAACGTTTACTGGACAGGTTCCGCAGGGATTATGACGAGTACGAAGAAGAATGGGATGAGGAAGAAGCCCCGCGCGAGATTGATTTCAGCAACAGGGAGCAGAGAAACGACTATGTCAAAAACTGCCTGGAAAAGATGGCAGAGGCGACCAAAGAGCTGGAAAACCTGAATTTCGAGTACAATATGGTCACTTCCTACTTAAAAGATATGGAGGAGATCGAGGCGCTTCCGCCCGAGGAGGGCGAACAGCTCAAGGACTGCGCGAGACGGGTCTCCCTGTTACAGGACAGAAAGACCGACTTTATGGGACGTCCCCGCCGGATCACGGATGAAAAGTACCGCATGATCGAGCGCATAGAGGACGAGGTGGAGGAAGGCATTCAAAAACTCACGGAAGCGGAGGATTACCACGAACTGATTCGTAAGGACTTAAGCCGTCTTGATGGCGAGCGGCATGCCTACCTTTACCGCAAGAGCGAGGTCATGCGCCTGATCTCGGATACCAGAGGCATGGCGGTGATCTGTGTGACGGCATTGGGGTTGTGTGCGCTTCTCCTCCTGTTTTTACAGTATTTTCTGGAGATGGACACAAAGATGGGATATCTGCTTACGGCAGGCGCGGCGGCGGTGATGCTCACGCTGATCTATGTCAAGCATATGGATGCCAAGCGGGAACTCAAACGCGTGGAGACGGGAATCAATCGGATCATCCTCTTACAGAACAAGGTGAAGATCCGCTATGTGAACAATACAAATCTTTTGGAATACCTTTATATGAAGTACGGCGTGTCGGAAGCGAAAGAACTGACGCAGTTGTGGGAAAACTATCGCATCGAGAAGGAGGAGCGGGAGAAATTCCGCAGGGCCGAACTTGACCTTGACTACAGCGAGCAGGAGCTTTTGCAGATCCTCAAATGTTATCAGGTGCAGGATCCCGCGATCTGGCTGCATCAGACGGAGGCAATTCTCGATCCGAAGGAGATGGTGGAGATCCGACACAATCTCATCATCCGCAGGCAGTCTTTGCGCAGGCGTATGGATTATAACAAAGAGGTGGTGGCAGGTACTTCGCAGAGAGATATCAAGGCGCTGGTGGAACGGTATCCGAAGTATGCAAAAGAGATTATGCAGACGGTCGAGGAATACGAGCAGAAGTTCAATCATTGATGGCAGACGGATTATGAAAACAGAAGCGATAAAATAGAGAAAGGAAGAAAACGATGAGCACAGATAAGTATGTAAGCCCCCTGTCGGAGCGGTATGCAAGTAAGGAGATGCAGTATATTTTTTCTCCGGATATGAAATTTCGGACCTGGCGCAGATTGTGGATCGCGCTGGCGGAGACGGAGATGGAGCTGGGGCTGTCACAGAACGGCAAACCCGTGATCACGCAGGAGCAGATCGATGAGCTGAAAAGCCATGCGGAGGACATCAATTATGACGTGGCAAAGGCAAGAGAGAAAGAAGTGCGCCACGATGTGATGAGCCATGTCTACGCTTACGGCAAACAGTGCCCAAAGGCGGCAGGCATCATCCATCTCGGAGCTACCTCCTGTTATGTGGGAGACAATACCGATATCATTGTGATGCGCGAGGCGCTCATGCTGGTGAAGAAAAAGCTGGTGAACGTGATCGCGGAACTGGCGAAGTTTGCAGAAGAATATAAGGATCTGCCCACGCTTGCCTTTACCCATTTCCAACCTGCCCAGCCCACCACCGTGGGAAAGCGGGCGACCCTCTGGGCGCAGGAGTTTTGTCTGGACTTAGAAGATCTGGACTATGTACTGGGAAGCTTGAAACTTCTTGGGTCAAAAGGCACCACGGGCACACAGGCTTCTTTCCGGGAACTGTTTAACGACGATCAGGCGACCATTGACAAAATCGATCCCATGATTGCGGCAAAGATGGGGTTTGAAAAGTGTTATCCCGTGTCGGGGCAGACCTATTCCCGTAAGGTGGATACCCGTGTCTGCAATATTCTGGCAGGCATTGCGGCATCCGCCCATAAAATGTCCAACGACATCCGCCTGCTGCAGCATTTAAAAGAGGTGGAGGAGCCCTTTGAAAAGAGCCAGATCGGTTCTTCGGCGATGGCTTACAAGAGAAATCCCATGCGCAGCGAGCGTATCGCATCCCTCGCCCGGTTTGTGATGGTGGATGCCTTGAACCCGGCGATTACTTCCTCCGTGCAGTGGTTTGAACGGACACTGGACGATTCCGCGAATAAGCGGCTGTCCATTCCCGAGGCGTTTCTTGCGGTGGACGGGATTCTGGATCTGTGTCTGAATGTGGTGGACGGGTTGGTTGTATACGATAAAGTGATAACAAAACGTCTGATGAGTGAACTACCTTTTATGGCGACGGAAAATATCATGATGGATGCCGTAAAACAGGGCGGCAACAGACAGGAACTGCATGAAAAAATCAGGGAGCTTTCGATGATCGCGGGCGCCAATGTGAAAAAAGAGGGAAAAGAGAATAACCTCTTAGAGCTGATCGCGGCGGATCCGGCTTTCAACATGAGTCTGGAAGACCTGCAAAAGACCATGGAGCCTGCTAACTACGTGGGGCGTGCGCCGCTGCAGGTGGAGAAGTTCTTAAAAGAGATCGTGAATCCCATTTTGGAGGAGAATCGGGAGCTTCTGGGCGTGACGGCGGAGATCACGGTCTAGCGTGGCATTCTCCGCAGGATAGAAGGTAGGGAAGTATGATGAATAACGAAGACGAATTTGAGCGGGTCGCCATGCGCGTCTCGGCGGTCAGTATCATTGCCAACTTTGCGCTGACTGTATTTAAGCTGTTGGCGGGTATTTTGGCACATTCCGGTGCAATCATTTCCGACGCGATCCATTCGGCATCGGATGTGTTCAGCACCGTTGTGGTTATCATAGGAATACGAATATCCAGAAAGGCTTCGGATAAGGATCATCCCTACGGACATGAGCGGTTGGAGTGTGTGGCGGCGATCGTACTCGCCACCATTCTTGCGTTTACCGGACTGGGGATCGGCTATTCGGCGCTCAGACAGATCATGGGCGGAGACTATGCTGATTTGACGGTACCGGGACGGCTTGCTCTGATGGCAGCGGCGGTTTCCATTCTGGTAAAGGAAGCCATGTATCAGTATACGAGGATCCATGCCAAACGGATCGACTCCGGCGCGCTGATGGCGGACGCCTGGCATCACCGCTCCGATGCGCTTTCTTCCGTGGGCGCGTTCATCGGTATCGGCGGTGCGAGACTCGGGTTTCCGATCTTAGATCCGGTGGCGAGTGTGGTGATTTGTGTGTTTATCGAGAAGGCGGCGTATGAGATCTTTATGGACGCGGTGGATAAGATGGTTGACAAGGCGTGCGACGAGGAGACGGAAAGGGCGCTTAGAGACTGTGCGGCGGCGCAGGAGGGTGTGCTCGGCGTAGACCTTTTGCACACGCGAGTGTTCGGCAACAAAATCTACGTGGATATCGAGATTCGCGCGGACGGCGAGGAGACGCTTCGACGTGCGCATGAGACGGCAGAGCGGGTGCACGATTCAATTGAAAAGACTTTTCCCAGAGTGAAACATATTATGGTACATGTAAATCCGGGAGAGGTGCCGCAGGCTTCCGGGATGGAAGGATAGGCTGATATTGGAAAGGCGTGCAGGCTTTTTATTTTTCTATATCATTCTTTCCTAAAGTATGTTAAAATGGAACATATGAGTGGGGGTGATTTTGTTTATGGCAACGGATTTGCGCAAAAGAAAGATCACTTATACGATAATATTAACCTCGGATTCTCCGGCGGCGAGCCATCGGAGGATGCACATTCGGACGGGCGCTATTGCGGTAGTTTCGTTTGTGCTGTTTGTGGCTGTTATCTGCTATGCAGTGTACAGCACCATTACCATGGGGGGCTATGTGGAGCGAAGTGCGAAACAGGTGGAACAGATCGTACAGCTCAAGGAGGAGAATGAAAAACTTACGGCGGAGAACAAGACACTGAGTGACAAAGCATCTTCTCTGGAGCAGACGTTAGAGAAAAAGGAAGCGCAGGAACACGAGCTGGTTGCTGCCCACGAGGAAAACTACATACCGAGAGGGTTTCCCATGAGCGGTGCGGCCCAGATCCTCGAGGAGGACACTGCGGCTGAGGCGGAAGCAGAGGGAGAACAGGCGGCAGACGATGACAATGATGCGCTGAAAGTGGAAGCGAAGGATGAATGGAAGGAGCGGATCTTCGTGTCTACGGAGGGAACGAAGGTGGTCGCTACCGCACCCGGTACGATCAAAGAAGTGCGGGAGGCGGAAGGAGAGGTCAGTTACGTGGTCATCGATCACGGAAACGGCTATATCACTACTTATCGGAATCTGGGCAGCCCTATCGTGGAGGAAGGCAGTCAGGTACTAAAGGGTGTGGCTCTGTTTTTGGTAGGAGAGGATAATACGGAGACCGGATACAGTATCCGTAAGGACGAGGGCTATGTGGATCCGTTAGAGTTAATAGAGATAAAGGGATAGGAAAAGATAGGGAGGTAATTATGTTGGGAAAGAAAACAGCGGAACAGATTAATGCAAAGATCAGCAGCGTGATCGGCTCTGACATGGTGGTGGAGGGTGATATCCGTGCCAAGGAAGCCGTTCGCGTGGAGGGAAAGGTCACGGGAGACGTGGAGACCGATGGCGCATTGATCATCAGTGCAGGCGGTGCAGTAAAGGGTAATGTAAAGGGCAGCAGTATTATCATCGGCGGTTCGGTGGAGGGCGATCTGACTTCCGGCGGCAGGACCGAGGTGGCTTCTACCGGTAAGGTGATCGGCAACATCCGCACGAAGAGCCTGATCGTGGACGAGAATGCGGTATTCCAGGGACAGTGTATCATGAATGCGGAGAGTCTTGCGTCCCTTCCGGAGACAGGGGCATCTGCAGCGGATTCCGATAAAAAGGACGAAGAAAAGGCAGAGGACGCCAAGGACAATAATAACAATAACAGCAATAACAAATGGAATAAGAGATAGAAAACGTGGATCAGATTTCGTTATTTGATAGGGAAATGCCGCAGCCTTTAGCGGCAAAGCTCAGGCCGGAAAGCCTGGAGGAGTATGTGGGGCAGAGTCATCTGCTCGGAAAAGGAAAGATACTCAGACGACTGATTGAACAGGATCAGGTTTCTTCCATGATTTTTTGGGGACCGCCGGGTGTGGGAAAGACGACACTGGCGAGGATCATCGCCAATAAGACAAAGTCTTCTTTTATTGATTTTTCCGCAGTCACCAGCGGCATTAAGGAGATCCGTACCGTGATGGAGCAGGCGGAGAAAAACCGTCAGTACGGCATAAAGACGATCTTATTTGTGGACGAGATCCATCGCTTCAATAAAGCGCAACAGGATGCTTTTCTGCCTTTTGTGGAGAAGGGCAGTATCATTTTGATTGGCGCGACCACGGAGAATCCTTCTTTTGAAATCAACAGCGCTCTTTTGTCCCGTTGTAAGGTGTTTGTGCTGCAGGCGCTTTCCGCGGAGGAGATCAAGGGGCTTTTGGCCCGCGCGTTACAGTCGCCGAAGGGCTTCGGCGGGCAGAAGGTCATCATGGACGACGAGCTTTTGGAGATGGTGGCTGTCTTTGCAAACGGCGACGCCCGAAACGCCCTTTCCACGCTGGAGATGGTGGTCTTAAACGGTGAGATGGACGCGGAGGGTGCGGTCACGGTGACGAAGGAGACTTTGGAGCAGTGTACCGCCAGAAAATCACTTTTGTATGATAAAAAGGGGGAGGAGCATTACAATCTCATCTCCGCCTTACATAAATCCATGCGCAATTCAGACCCTGACGCCGCTATTTATTGGCTTGCGCGGATGTTGGAAGCGGGGGAGGATCCGCTCTATGTGGCAAGGCGCGTGGTGCGCTTTGCCAGCGAAGATGTGGGGCTGGCGGATCCCCGTGCCCTGCAGATCGCAGTGGCGGCTTATCAGGCGTGCCATTTTCTGGGGATGCCGGAATGCAACGTTCATCTGACGCAGGCTGTCGTTTATGTGGCGCTTGCGCCCAAGTCGAACGCCATGGAGGTCTCCTACAACGAGGCGAAGGAGGATGCCATGAAGGACTTGGCGGAGCCGGTACCGCTGGTGATCCGAAACGGCGTTACGGGGCTGATGCGCGAGATGGATTATGGAAAAGGCTATCAGTACGCCCACGATACGGAGGAGAAGCTGACCAACATGCAGTGTCTTCCCGATGCGCTTTTGGGACGGGAGTATTATAGGCCCGCAGGCATGGGCGAAGAAGAAGCGCTGAAAAAGCGACTTGCCGAAATCAAGGCATGGAAAAAGGCGCATGGGGCAAAAATGGGTGAATAGTTTGGCGGAAATGAACGAAAGCATTGATTTAACACGCATTATGCTTTATAATTAGAAAGTAAGAAACAGGAGTCGGTTTTTTACAACCGGCTCTTTCTATGCGCGTATAAGCAGAGTAGGAAGTAAGGAGGGTTAACCTATGGTAAAAGCTGTAGTGGGCGCTAATTGGGGCGACGAGGGAAAAGGAAAGATCACGGATACGCTGGCGGAAAAAGCGGATATCGTGGTGCGTTTTCAAGGTGGCGCGAACGCGGGTCACACCATTGTCAATAATTACGGCAAGTTTGCGTTACATACACTGCCGTCGGGTGTGTTTTACGGGCATACCACCAGCATTATCGGTAACGGCGTAGCGCTCAATATCCCGATTCTGATAGAGGAGATCAAATCTTTGACGGACAGAGATGTGCCGATGCCTAAGATTTTGGTTTCTGACCGCTGCCAGATCGTGATGCCCTACCACATTCTGTTTGATCAGTATGAGGAAGAAAGACTGGGCGGAAAGTCCTTCGGCTCTACGAAGTCGGGGATTGCGCCTTTTTATTCCGATAAATATGCGAAGATCGGTTTTCAGGTGAGCGAGCTTTTTGATGAGGATGCCCTCAAAGAGAAGCTGGAGCGGGTGTGCGTGACAAAGAACGTGCTTTTGGAGCACCTTTATCATAAGCCTGCCGTTGATCCCGAGGAGTTGTTTGCCACCATGCGGCAGTATCGGGAGATGATCGCCCCCTATGTGTGCGACGTGTCCTCTTATCTGGATCAGGCGCTTAAGGATGGCAAGACCGTGCTGCTGGAGGGGCAGCTTGGTACACTCAAGGATCCCGATCACGGTATTTACCCGATGGTGACGTCCTCCTCCACACTGGCGGCTTACGGCGCGATCGGCGCGGGCGTTCCGCCTTATGAGATCAAGCAGATCATTACGGTTTGTAAGGCATATTCCTCCGCGGTGGGCGCGGGTGCATTTGTGTCGGAGATCTTTGGCGATGAGGCGGATGAGTTAAGACGCCGCGGCGGAGACGGCGGGGAGTTCGGTGCGACCACGGGGCGTCCCAGGAGAATGGGCTGGTTTGACTGCGTGGCATCCAAATACGGCTGTCGTCTGCAGGGAACCACGGATGTGGCTTTTACGGTGCTGGATGTGCTGGGCTATCTGGACGAGATTCCCGTGTGCGTGGGTTATGAGGTAGACGGCGAAGTGACAACAGATTTCCCCGTAACTTGCAAGCTGGAGAAGGCAAAACCTGTGCTCAAGAAAATGCCGGGTTGGAAGTGTGAGATCCGCGGCATTAAAAAGTATGAGGAGCTGCCCGAGAATTGCCGAAACTATGTGGAGTTTATCGAGGAGCAGATTGGGTATCCGATTACCATGGTGTCAAACGGTCCCGGCAGAGAAGACATTATCTATAGAGAAAGCCCGCTGAAAAAATAGGCGGAGAATACAGAAAGAGAAAAGGCAGCGGGGATGGTTTCGCTGCCTTATCTGTTGGGAAGACTATGATTAAAACGGTTTAGAGAGGCTGAAAAAGGAGGATTATCATGTTACTGGAGAATAAGGTGGCGATTGTGACAGGCGGCAGCAGAGGCATTGGCTATGCGACCGTGGAGGCATTTTTGCAGGAGGGCGCGACGGTGGTGCTGTGCGCGAGCCGTCAGGAGACCGCGGACAAGGCGGTGGCGAAGCTGAAAGAGACGTATCCGGATGCGGCGGTGGAGGGGATACTTCCGAACCTTTCCGATTATGCGGCGGTGAAGGCTGCTTTTGACAGTGTGGCGCAAAAATATGGGCGGATCGACATTCTGGTGAATAATGCGGGCGTGTCGGAAAGTACGCCTTTTACGGAATATACGGATGAAATCTTTGATAAGGTGATGGACTTAAATATCAGGGGCGTGTTTAACTGCTCCAAGGCAGCGAGCGGGCATATGATCGCGGTGGGGAGCGGTGTGATCTTAAATACCTCTTCCATGGTGAGCCGGGACGGACAGCCTGCGGGAATTGCTTATCCCACCTCCAAGTTTGCGGTCAATGGCTTTACCTTGTCGCTGGCCAGAGAACTGGGACCGAAGGGAATCCGTGTCAATGCGGTGGCGCCGGGCATCACCTACACGGATATGATGCGCCGGGTTCCCAAAGAAGTGATCGATCCGATGATCGCGCAGATTCCGTTACGGAGGATGGGACAGCCCGAGGATATTGCCAATGCCTTTGTATTTTTGGCATCCGACAAGGCTTCCTATATCAGCGGCGAAGTGCTGCATGTGGACGGTTTGGCGAGGACTTGATGTGCGTTATGTAAACTAAAGAGGCGAGAGGAAAGAGAAAATGATCACAACCATCATATTTGATATTGGAAATGTTTTGGCGGATTTTACATGGAGAGAGCACTATGAGCGGTTCGGTTTTAACGAGGATATGATAGAACGTCTTGCCAATGCAACGGTCAGGAGTCCGCTGTGGAACGAGTACGATAAAGGCGTCATGACTTACGAAGAACTGTTTCAGGGCTTTGTTAAAAATGACCCGGAGATCGAGCCGCAGCTTCGAGAAGCATTTTCGGATGTAAGCACCATGGTGATTCACAACGATTACGCGATTCCCTGGATTCATGCTTTGCAGGAGAAGGGTTACCGTTGTTTGTATCTGTCGAATTTTTCTGAACGGGCGCATAAGGAGTGTGCGGCGGCGCTCGACTTCATTCCGCATATGGACGGCGGCATCCTGTCTTATCAGGAAAAGATCATCAAGCCCATGCCGGAAATTTATCAGCTTTTGATCGACCGCTATGGGCTTACGCCTGAGGAGTGTGTGTTTCTGGACGATACACAAAGGAATCTGGATGCGGCGGAGGAGTTCGGGATCCATACCATACACTTTGAAAATCAGGCGCAGGCGATCGAGGAGCTGCGGAAGCTCGGGGTGGAGGCGTAGCCCTAAAATGAGAGGGAAATACCCATTGGCTGTTGAGGCGGTCAGTGGGTGTTTTTTTGCGCGGATCGGAGTGGAACGGAGACCGCGAATGAAAGATGCGAAGCATCTTGAGTCTGTTTATACGCACGCCCTCATGTGGTAAAAATTTTTAAATTTATGTCAGAAAAATCATTTTGACTGCGAATGATAAGTAAGAAAGCAGATAAGGTGGTGGTTCAAGTGGAAATCAACGAAAGCAATTTTGTCAGACAACTGAAAAAGAGAAATGAACAGGCTTTGTATTACGTCATAGACCATTACGGCTGGGTGATGAAAACGGTTGTCAGGAGGCAGATGGGGACGATTCCGCATCTGTGGGACGACTGCATGAACGATACGCTCTTAGCTGTGTGGGATCATATTGACAGCTTCGACTCGAAACGATCGACGTTTCAGAATTGGCTTGCCGGGGTATGCCGTTTTAAGGCACTGACTTATGTGCGCAAATATATCGACGCCTCAAAGGAAGATTTGGTGGAGTGGATGCCGGAGTGGGAGGACGAGACAGCGCAGTGGGAATTTCGCAGGCGCGAATATGAGGAAGAAGCCGGACGTATCCTTTCTTTTCTAAAGAAAGAAGATGCCGAAATTTTTCGCTTAGTTTATTTGGAAGAATTGACCATGGACGAGGTGGCACAGCGCATGAATATGAGTAAAACAGCGATTTACGGGCGCATCAGCAGAGGCAGAAAACAACTGCGGCGGACCATTGCGGAAAGTGAGGTGTAGGATATGTCCAGAATTTATGAAATGTGTAACGATATTGATTCAGAGGATCTTTTGCAGGAAAAAGAACAGTTGTCGGAGAAAGAAAGAGGAAGGATGGTGGATTTTTTGAAAAGCGAGGGCATCATTTCCGAAAGAGGAAAGAAGAAAAGGCATAACGTCGGCAGGATTGTGGGATGGTCAGCGGCAGCAGCGGCGCTTGTGTTGGTAGTTGTACCGAACGTGTCCGCCAATGCTGCGTATGCCATGGAGCAGATTCCGATTTTGGGTAGTGTCATCAAGGTGGTGACCATTCGGAATTACCAGTTTGAGAGCGAAAATTATTCGGCGGATATACAGGAAGTGCAGCTGGAGCAGAGCGGCGGAGCGGAAAAAGCAGAAATAAAAGATGCCGAAACGGAAAATGCCTTGATAGGAGAGCGGGTGGCAGAAGATGCCGGAGCAGAAAATACCATGAAAGAGGATAACGGGGTAGCATCAGACAGAATGAACGGCTCGATTCAGACGATCAACGAAAGCATCGAGGAGATGACTGATCGCTTGATTGCCAGATTCGAGGAACAGAAAGAACAGGAAGAAGGACATGGCTGTATGGAAACAACACATGAGGTGATAACGGATACGGATACATGGTTTACGCTGCGGATCAATGTGACGGAGATAGCCGCAAGCGGTTATCAGTATCAATACTATTATCACATCGATAAAAAGACGGGCGAGATTGCTTCCCTGAAGAATCTATTTAAAGAGGGCGCGGACTATATCAGCCCTATCAGTGAAAATATCAAGGAGCAGATGAGGAAAGAAATGCAGGCAGATGAATCGAAAATATACTGGATCGATTCAGAGGATGATTTCGTTGAGCAGTTTGAGGCAATCAAAGAAGATCAGAATTTCTATCTGAATGAGGATGGACAAATCGTGATCTGCTTTGATGAGTATGAGGTTGCTCCCGGTTATATGGGATTGGTGGAGTTTGCTGTGGATGAGGACGCGGTGGCGGGGGTTAGAAAGTGATACTTGCTTTTTATCAGGAAGCGGCAACTATTTGCACAGTTCCTCCGCCAATGCCTCAATCTGCGCCACATTTTCCTCCGTCAGGGCGGAGCGGATCTGCACCGAGTTTTCCGTATAGGCAATCTCCTTACAGCCCTCTAATCTGGTGCGCATTGCCTTTGCTGCCATGGGCGCCCAAGAACCGTTCTCGATCAGGGCGATGGTGCGCTTCTGGTAGCTGTGTTCCTTCAATTCATCAATAAACTCCCGCATGAAAGGGAAGATGTCGGCGTTGTAGGTGGTGGTGGCGAGCACCAGCTTGCCGTAACGGAAAGCATCCTCCACACATTCCGCCATATCCTCTCTGGCGAGGTCCGCAACAACCACTTTCGGGCAGCCTTTTTCGGTCAGCTTTTCCGCTAATAATTCAGCGGCTTTTTTGGTATTTCCGTAGACGGAAGTGTAGGCGATCATAACGCCCTCGGACTCCACGCCGTAAGAAGACCATGTCTGGTATAGGTTTACATAATATTCCAAATTCTCTTTCAAAACAGGACCGTGCAGGGGACAGATGATCTGAATGTCGAGAGCCGTCGCCTTTTTCAGGAGGTTCTGTACCTGCATACCGAATTTTCCGACGATGCCGAAGTAGTAACGGCGCGCTTCACATGCCCAGTCCTCGTCGGCGTCGAGGGCACCGAATTTGCCGAAACCGTCGGCAGAGAAAAGCACCTTGTCCTTCGTGTCGTAGGTGACCATGACCTCGGGCCAGTGCACCATTGGTGCAGCGACGAACTGAAGGGTGTGTGCTCCCAGGGAAATAGAATCCCCTTCTTTGATGATCTGCCGTCTGTCGGCGTAGTCTGTGCCGAAAAACTGTTTCATCATCGTAAAGGCAGGTGCGGAAGCGATGATCACTGCCTGCGGGTAAGCCTTTGCAAAAACGTCTATGTTTGCGGAGTGATCAGGCTCCATATGCTGTACGATCAGGTAGTCGGGAGTGCGGCCGCCTAGTGCGGCTTTCAGGTTCTGCATCCACTCATCCCCGAAATGAACATCTACCGTATCCATCACGGCGATCTTCTCGTCCATGATTACATAGGAATTGTAAGCCATGCCGTTTTCTACAACGTATTGCCCTTCGAAAAGGTCGATGTCGTGGTCGTTTACGCCTATGTATTTGATGTCGTTTGTGATTTGCATGGTAAGTTCTCCTTTTTCTTATTTTAGTTGACTTGCGATTTCACTATAGTACATATTGTAAAAGTCTGCAACAGTAATGATACACGATTGTCATCGTATTATCAACAAAATGTGTGCAGACTTGCCCGTTGTCAGAAAAACGTGATAGAATAGAGCAGAAATGCGGGCAGTCAACAAAGATGTTCTTACAGGGTAATTTCTATTATGAATAATAAGGCAAAACGAATTTTGCAGGGTATGATATATGTTTCTGTCTTTATCATAGGGCTGTGCGCGGGAATCCTTTTATTTGGCGATAGCTCTGTGTGGCGGGATCGGACGGATGCGGCAGAGGCGGAAATTTCTGCGTCTGAGGTGGCGGAAATCGCGGTAAACTATCCGTTTCCTTTCGCTGAGAACGGCTGGTCGTTAGTCCTGCGGGAGAGTATCAAAGAAGATGAGCAGGACAGGGATTCCGTGGAGCGGAGCTTTTGCCTGTATGACGGGAACTGACGGGCTCTGTTTTCAGTGGGACAGCAAGACGCAGAGATTTGTGGAGAAACCCGTGACAATTCCGTGGTATCAGGAAGGTTCTGTCAGGGATGAGGCATTTTTGGTATGCGGCAAAGGGAATGGCGCAGAAGAAAGCCTGTGTATCCGCGATTGCCTGGAAGAACAGGACATCTACACGGGGAACGTGATTAGATATGATACCGGCAATCTGAAGAATGAGAAATATTATCAGTATTTGTTTTGGGAAGGGCTTGAAACATTTTGGAGTGATGAGAATGACAGTCCGATTCGATTTTGCAATGAACAGTTAGAGTTAATAGAGTATGAGGATAAACAGGCGTTTTTGGCGGATCACGGGTTTGCGGGAGAGGAGCCCTTTTACGAATACCGTGACCGGTTTGGCAATCTGATCATGGAGCTTTATTTCGATCAGCAGGCAGGGCGAATTTTCCAAGTTGACTGTTTACGGAGATGATGTCAGTAAATATGCGTCCGGTTACAAAGAGATTTATGAGTACACGGATGACGGCAAAATATCTTCCTTTGAGGCGAGAGGAATGGATCTGGTCGATCGGGTACCGATGGAAGTCGAATTGCTTTCTTTGGATTATATTTACCGCGATGACGGGACGCTGCATCATAGAGAATATCATCATTACGCCAAATTCTTTAGCAGCACCGGACAATGGGAGGGCGGCGATTATGATGAACAGGGCAGACTGGTCTATCAATGCGGTTATATCACGCATGGCGCGATGGACGAATATTACCTATATGACGGAAATCATACAGAGCCGAAATATTGCCTGTTTTTGGATTGGGGAAATAATACTGCCTATGTGCGGATGATTACATATGACAGTGCCCGCTGACGGTGCTTTTGCCAAAAGTTGGCTTTGCGTGGACGGGGTGTTTCTGGCGGGGCCGGTCTCCAATGCGATCGGCGGGCTGGCGTGTTTCGTGACGATGTATTTTACGCTTTATAAGAGGTTGAAATACGATGAAAAAGTCTGACATTATAGTAGAGTTTGAGAGCAAAAAGGGATTGCAAACAGAAAGGGATTTAGAGGGAAAGCACTGTGACATAGAAAAGTTGTATTTGTAATCATTCGGAGAGGAAAATTATGCGGGAAGAATTTAGCAGAACAGAAATGCTTTTAGGAAGCGCGGCGATGGAAAAACTCGCCCGTTCGCGGGTGGCAGTCTTCGGCATCGGCGGCGTGGGCGGTTATGTGTGCGAGGCGCTGGCGCGAAGCGGTGTGGGAGCCCTTGACCTGATCGATAAAGATAAGGTGGCGGTTTCGAATATCAACAGGCAGATCATCGCCACGCAGGAGACGGTGGGCAGGGAGAAAACCGATGTGATGCGCGAACGGATTCTCTCGATCAATCCGCAGGCACAGGTGCGGGTTTACCCGTGTTTTTTCCTGCCGGAGAATGCGGACAACTTTCCCTTTCATGAATACGACTATGTGGTGGACGCGGTGGATACCGTGACGGCAAAGATCGAGTTGGTAATGCGGGCAAAAGAGGCGGGCGTGCCGATCATCAGCAGTATGGGGGCGGGGAATAAGCTGGACGCTGCGGCTTTTCGCGTGGCAGATATTTATGATACGCGGGTGTGCCCGCTGGCACGCGTGATGCGTAGGGAATTGAAGAAGCGGAATGTGGAACATTTGAAGGTGGTGTACTCGGAGGAGGAGCCGATTGCCCCTGCACAGAAGGGGGCGGCAGATGCGCATGAAAAAGCGGCGGACGGAACCTGCGAGGAGTCGGAAGCCTCCGCAGCGACGCTCAGAAAAAGCATCCCCGGCAGCATTGCCTTCGTCCCCTCTGTGGCAGGACTGATTCTCGCCGGGGAAGTGGTGAAGGATCTGGCGTTAGCAAATAGTTAGTATAATTCTAATTTGCAGTTATGACCGGAATGATTACAATCCAGTGTAATCTCTAAAATGCGCAGGATAAGTTTGTCGCCAAGTTCCCGTTTGCTTTTTTCGTAATTAAGCCATTTAAGTACAATGGGTTCTTCGTATTTATGTGCGCCGAACCCGCCTCTGAGCAAATCGTTATAGGCGTCTAAATTATGTCCTGTTTTCCAATCTAAATTTTTCGTGAGAATTTTTTCAATTTCAGTAAAGAATCCTTCTAAGTCGCTGAAATGATTTCCGTCTATCATGAAAGTTTTCATAGTCAAAGCTGCCTCTTTTCTTCTTCCCATAGGTCTTTCATCAACTCAAGTAACCAAATGAAAAGCTCGTTTTCGGTTACAATCTACCATATTTTCCTCAAAAAGAAAAGGGTCTGATAAAGACTACCTGAAGCAGCAGCGTGATTTTACTTCATAGCTATCTGGCATGGTAGAAAAATCTCGAATTGGATATTTTATATATGCCAGATAAAGATACAATAAGTTTTAAGCTGCAGCATACAAAAAAGGAGCGAAATGAGTGAGATGAGCGAAGACAGATATACACTAAATAAACAACTGGCACAGATGTTAAAGGGCGGTGTCATTATGGATGTGACCACCCCGGAGCAGGCAAAAATCGCGCAGGAGGCGGGAGCCTGCGCTGTCATGGCGCTGGAGCGGATTCCGGCGGATATCCGGGCGGCAGGCGGCGTGTCCCGCATGAGCGACCCGAAGATGATCAAGGGGATTCAGGAGGCGGTTTCCATTCCTGTCATGGCAAAATGCCGGATCGGTCATTTTGTGGAGGCGCAGGTTTTGGAGGCAATTGAGATCGACTACATCGATGAGAGCGAGGTACTCTCCCCGGCGGACGATGTCTATCACATTGACAAGAGAGGATTCAAGGTGCCCTTCGTGTGCGGGGCAAAAGATTTAGGCGAAGCCCTTCGCAGGATCAATGAGGGGGCGTCCATGATCAGGACAAAGGGCGAACCGGGCACGGGAGATATCGTGCAGGCGGTGCGCCATATGCGGAAGATGAACAGTGAGATCGCAAAAATTACTTCCATGCGGGCGGACGAACTGTTTGAGGAGGCAAAGCAGCTTGCGGTGCCCTATGAACTGGTGGCTTATGTGCATGACAACGGCAGGCTTCCCGTGGTGAATTTCGCGGCAGGCGGCGTGGCGACTCCGGCGGACGCCGCGCTGATGATGCAGCTTGGCGCGGAGGGTGTTTTTGTCGGTTCCGGCATCTTTAAATCAGGCAATCCGGCAAAGCGTGCGGCAGCCATTGTCAAGGCGGTGACCAATTATGCGGACAGCAGTCTGATCGCAGAACTTTCCGAAGATTTGGGCGAAGCCATGGTTGGCATCAACGAGCAGGAAATCGAGCTTTTGATGGCGGAGAGAGGGAAGTGAGAGGAGAGTTATGTAAACCATGAGGATTGCGGTGTTAGCGGTGCAGGGTGCTTTTGCGGAGCATATTGCGAAACTGAATGGGATGGGAGTGGACTGTCTGGAATTGCGGCAGCGGGCGGACTTGGAGCAGCCCTTTGACGGCTTGATATTGCCCGGCGGAGAGAGCACCGTACAGGGAAAGCTGCTGCGGGAACTGCAAATGTTGGAACCGCTTCGCGATAGGATCAGGCAGGGGCTTCCCGTCCTTGCCACCTGCGCGGGGCTGATTCTTCTGGCGCAGAAAATCGCTGATGACGAAACGGTCTGGTTTGGTACGCTGCCTGTCTGCGTGCGGCGAAATGCTTACGGCAGGCAGCTTGGCAGTTTCCATACGGAAGCGCAGATGGAAGGCATTGGCACAGTGCCGATGACCTTTATCCGTGCGCCTTATGTGGAATCGCTGTTGGAAGCACAGGATGGAGCAGAGGACAGTGCAGAAAGGCAGGGTGCAGGAAATCAGAATGTGGAAGGGTACTGCAAGACAAAAGGCGGTGTGACGGTTCTGGCACGCGTGGACGACAGGATCGTGGCTGTCCGCTATGGAAACCAGATCGGCGCAGCCTTTCATCCGGAACTGGACGAGGATGAGCGAATCCATGAAATGTTTTTGCGCCTGTGCCGGCAGAGCAGTGTTAAGTAGGCGGGCGGTTATCGTCCCGCCGTTTTTTCATCAAGTCAAAAGACCAGATCAAAAGCCACAGCAGAATCGGCAGACCGATGGTAGCCACCAGGCACCCGGCAAAGAGCCGACCGGAGTCACCAAGGTCCAGGCAGGCGACAACAAACGCGCCGATATACATGCCGACCAGAAGGACGACGCAGATTAACGCCGCAACCTGCTTGGGAGCTATTTTTCTACCCTGCTTTTTCGTAGTGCTTTCATCAGACTTCATATTTGTCTCCATTTCTGCTTTTCCTCTTTTCCATGTGGTCGTTGCAATCGTTATACTGCGACAGTGCATGGACGCCCGCCTTTTCAAAATGGGGCGTCCTGTCTGTCAGCTTTCTGTTACAATCTAACATATTTCTTCCCAAAAAGGAAGTGCCTGACGAGAGAAGGTCATTTAACCGATTCCCAGCTGTCCCTTGATCGCCTTCACTGTAGACCGATACACCGCATAAATCACCGCGCCGATCACCGCAATGATGCCCAGACACAGGCCCATCGCTGCCCATTCCGTCTGAAGCAGCCTGCCGTCGTTCGCATACAGGATCATGGCAAACAGCAGAAACATGGCGGTAGTGCCGACAAACGTCGGCATCTTAAAGACATTGGTGCATTGGCTGCGCACTTCTTTATCCAGAAAGGCGGGCGAAGCCCCCAGTTTTTTAAGATCGTCAAAAATATAGCGGTTATTGAGGGCAATGCTCTGACAGCGGGTATGACATACCACCAGCGCCGTGATCATGCACACGATGAAGATAAAGAGGAACATCATGAACATGACCGCCATGTTGCGCAGATAATCATTTTGATCCAAAATACGAAAACTTGGCATATAAACCCAGTAGGTCCGAAAGGTAAAGGAATCCGATAGCTCGTAGCTGATTTTTGTCATCTCATCCGTATCGCCCCAGTACGTTTGCCCCTCCTCGTTTTCCCTGATCTTCTGTACCCTGTCATAAGAACAGATGCGTTCACAGGATGGATCAAAGGACGATACGAAAAGATGATAAAAGGAAACGGCAAAAGGATAGGAGTCCTTTCCGTCCACATTAAATGCCGCAAAACGCCCCCGCCAGTCGTCCGTCAGTCCCTTTGATATCAGGGCATAGTCCGCATTGTCAAGCACGCAGCAGGGAATCTCCTCCGCCAGATGATCATAGTGCAGGTATCCCGCAAACTCTGTGGCAAGCACCCTCCTTGTCGTCATATTGGTGAGCTCTTTTGCGGTGTTATTGACATAGAGGGAAGTTTCCTCCTGATCGTTCACACACCGGTAAGTGCCGGGCTTAACGTCCACTTCCTGTCCGGTGATCATCTGATAAGCGTCCTCGGATAGTACCATTGCCTCCCCTAACATAGGCACATATTCGATATGAAAACGCAGACTGTCTTCCTCCTCAATCCTATTCATACCGCCCATTCCCAAAGTGACATAATCGCACTCGTTCCAGTCTTTTAAGGAAAGACCATATTCTCTGCCAAGGGCTTCGATCTCAGTCCTGTCAGGCACATTCTGATCCGCCTGATATTTGTAGAAATAATCATAGGGCAGGGACGCATAGCGCAATACCGCCGCGATACCGTTGGTCGGCAGATAGAAAATGGCAAAGCATCCGCCTGCAATTAACAGCGTGACCACCAACAGATTGTTGACTGTCTGTTTTCCCTGAAATTTCATCATGCTGCGGGAAATGATATTCTTGTAGGGATTCTTGCGATGACTTTTCCAGCCGTGTACCACCGTGTGCAGCATGATCATGTAAAGCCCCACAAACACGGGTGCATAGAGCACACTTACCCAAGCCGGCGGGTACGTGGAAAACCACGCAATGCACGCCCAGGGCGCGCCGTACCCCAGCACAGCGCCTGCAAGCAGTACCAGAAAGCCCACAGGACCGCACCATTTGCCAAGCTCCTTCACAGGCTCGTTGATATGCTCCTCTCTGATCACTTCCATGATGTTCGTTTTTTTCAGATACCGCCACGCCGTCAGACAGGCAAAGCCTACCACCAGCAGCAAAAACAGCAGGGAGATAAACAGACATTTGAAATCAAAGGTGAGAACCATATCGGAACTGTCTACAAGGAACAGGCGAAAAGCCTGCCAGATGATCCACACAAAAGGAAAGCCTGCTGCCGTCCCGGCAATGGCGGACACACCGCTTAACAAAAGCACTTCCCGAAACAGTCCCGGCGCAAGCCGCTTTCTGGACGCCCCAAGCGCCATCAGGACGCCAAGCTGCCCCGACTTATGACGGAAAAACAATCCCAGGGCGTAGATGGTAAAGACTACGCACCCCACTAAGGTCATTACAAAGATCATGTACATCTGTTTCGCGCTGTCGCCGCCCTCCGGGAATACATTCTGCACCGTGGGCGAGAGCATCAGCGCTGCGTACGCCGAAATGATCATCAGCGCCATAAAATTACAGAACAGATAGAGCCGCGACTGTTTTCTGTCCGCCTTCTGTAATTTTTGTTCCAATTGTTTCATATTCATAACCTGATTCATAGCAAGTCCTCCTACTCAGTTTTTCAATATGCAGAGAATGCCTGTTTTTTAGGCGTTCTCATGCACTCATCTCTTTTAGCGCATCCAAAAGTTGATCCTGAAATTCGCCGCGCTCTTTTGTCTTCTCCAACTGGCGGTAAATCGTCCCGTCCTTTAGCAAAATTACCCTGTCGCAGAAGGATGCCGCAAAGCTGTCATGGGTCACCATAAAGATGGTGGCGTTCATTTTTTGCTTCGCATTGATGAAGGTCTCGATCACCGCCCGGCTGGACTTGGAATCCAGATTGCCCGTGGGTTCGTCGGCAAGGATGATCAGCGGGATGTTGATGAGGCTTCGTGCCACCGCTGCCCGCTGCTTTTCCCCGCCTGATATTTCCGCAGGATATTTGTTCAGAATATGCCCGATTCCGAACATGGAGGCAAGCTGATCCGCCATCTTTTCCACTTCCTTATCCACTGCGCCCTGCACGATGCGGGGCACCAGAATGTTTTCCCGAATGGTCAGACCGTCTAAGAGCATAAAGTCCTGAAAGACAAAGCCGATCTTCGTATTTCTGACATTTGCCAGTTCCTCATCGTTCATCCCTGCCAGTTCCGTGCCGCCCAGCCTGATCGTTCCTTTGTCAAAGGGAATATAGCAGGAAATGCAGTTTAACAGGGTTGTTTTCCCGGAGCCTGACGGTCCCATGACCGCCACAAACTCGCCCTGTGCCACATGGAGATCGATCCCTTTCAGTACCTCATATTTGTTTTTTGCCACCTCATAAGATTTGCAGAGCTCTTTTACATACAGCATATTTGTGTCCTCCTTTTGCTGCCGCAGCGCATTCGTGTCCTGTTCTTTCTGACACATTGCCTGCAATATTTTTGCAATCGGCAAAGTTATTTTTCGTTCGCCGTAAATTGACCTTACCACGTATCTGCCGCCGCAAAAGTGTGGCTGTCATTTCCGGCACGCGGCATGTAAAGTTTGGAGGAAAGATGCGGAGAATGTAAAGTTTGGTCGGGTGAAATGTAAAGTTTGATGCGGCGGGACGAGACTGTACCCAAAGTAATGTGGTATACTCAACGTAGAGTTTCGTAATTTTTAATCATGAAAGGGAATTACACATGCTGCGAATTGCAATCTGTGACGACGAGACAGACGCAAGGGACGCCCTGCGTTTCCAATTAGAAAAAATACTGATCGAAGATGCCGAGGAGATCGTCTACGAATTTTCCTTGGGCACAAACGCCGTTTCATGGCTTGCAAACCACCCGGGCGAAATCGACCTTCTCTTTCTGGATGTGGAGATGAAAGGTTTAAACGGCATGGAAACCGCGAAAAAAATCAGGACATTTGATGAGCAGGTCGTGATCGTTTTTGTGACCGGGTATGCGGATTATGTTTTTGACGGCTATCATGTGGGCGCACTGGATTACCTGATGAAACCTGTCGCGGAAGATAAGCTGCGGCAGCTGATCGGACGGGTGAGAGAAAAGCACGCCAGAGAAGAATCCCACACGTTCACGCTGAAAAACATGGACGGTACATGGCGTTTTCGTTTTTGTGACATTCTTTATTTCTATTCTGACAGGCGTAAGGTCATTTTGGTTACGGCAAAAGGCGAGTATTCTTTTTATGCCAGATTGGATGAGATCGAGAAACAGCTTTCCCCTAATTTCGTGCGGATTCACCAGCGCTACCTGATCAATCCCGTAAACGTGGAATGTCTTGGCGGTGAGTCTGTGACCATAAATGGGCGGGAACTGCCATGCAGCAGACGGTATCGGGAAAACGCCCTTTCTAAAATCGCCCGCTCCATAATGTAAGGAGGCTAGTGTAAAAACATGATATTCTTAATCAATACCCTGCAAATTACTTCCAGCTTGCTTTCCGGCTGGCTGGTTATGCGCTCTATGTCGTATCTGGTCAACGTTTCCTACAAACGGCTGAAACAGATTTTACTGCTATTTGGCTGTTCTCTGCTCTGTGACATGGTGATTTTTATCGGAGACCCATTTAATATTTTGCTGAACACGTTCGTTTTTGCGGTGATCGTTCTTTTGACGTGCGAAGGCAGTTTCTGGCAGAAAATCACGATTGGAATGATGTTTTCCTGCACGGTCATGTCTTTCAGCGCCTTGCGGGATAATTATATCCATGATTTTCTGTTTCCGACAAGGCAGAATGGAATCACAGTGGTCTTCTTTCAAAGCGGCGGCAGCAACAGTATCTTCGCAGATCCCTTGTTATTGTCGAATCACGGTTATCAGATTTCCGGTACTCTGATTCTCCCATTTGCGCTGCTTCTTTACCTTGGCACCAGAAAATTTGCGCCTGATAAGGACTATAGCCTTTCTGACAGTATGTGGCGGTTATTGCTCTTTCTCATGACACTTCCTTTCGGTATTGTAATTGTTGTAGTCGCTTTATTTCCTGTCAGCGATTATGGCTTTATCGACTATCGGAAGCATCGGGAGTGCGTTTTTTTATTGCTGATTGCCCTTTTTTCCTTTATCAGCCTGCTCTGGTGCATCACGGTACTTTCCAGACAGCGGAAACTGGAACAGCAGAGTATGTTTGCAGAGATCAATCGAAAATATTATGAGGCCATGGAGCAGCAGCACTTTGAGGTGAGAAGGCTGAAGCACGATCTGGCAAACCACATTCAGGTCTTATCCGCCCTGCCCGAAGAAAAACGCGCCGCCTACGTCAAGGAACTGTCCGGCAATACGGCATTTGCCCAATCTTTCGCCTATTGCGGGGATGCCACGGTCAACGCTGTATTGACTGTTAAAAAGAGTGCGATGGAACGGAGCCATATCCGCCTGAAAACAGAAATAGACATTCCCGAGACACTTCCCTATGAAAAGACGGATCTCTGTGCCCTGTATGCCAACGCGCTGGACAACGCCATGGAAGCGTGCCTGAAACTGGAGGAGGGGCAGCGGGAGATTTCCCTGAAAAGTAAAGTCGGGAAAGGGTTGTTTTGTCTGGAAATCAGTAACCCCGATTCTGACGGAGCTAGGGAGCAGCGTGGAACTTGGGCAAAATGGCAGGGCAATCCTACAGCGGGAGAAGGGGCGGAGCATGGTGCGCTTCCCTCTACTTCCAAGCAGGATCAGGAAAGGCACGGCTTCGGTCTGCAGAGCATACGGGAGATTGTGAATCGGTATCACGGCCATATGGAGATCAAGCGTGAAAACGGGGTGTTTGACTTGTTTTTATATTTTCCGCTGTCGTGTTAGTTTGGGGTTCGCGTCAGCAGGCGCTGTTTATTGTGCTTTTTCTGTGCATATGATAGAATAAAAACTGTTATATGACAGAAGAAAGCGCAGACGAAATCAGTGAGCTCGAAACAGCTTTGTTAACGGAGTGATTAGAATGAGCAGAGTGCAGGCAGTATTCAAACATATGAAAAAAAGAAATCAGATTTATCATATTCTTTATGCGGCGATGGCGGTCGTGTTTTTTGCCATGATTATCTGGGCAGCCATCAGCAACAGGGGACAGTCGCCGACGACTCTGTTATCGGAAGGAAATGTTGCCTTTGAAGAAGGCTGGTATATGGCGGACGGCAGCGAGGCGGATATGGATCATCTGCACGAAATGCCTTCCGTGGAGCCGTATCAGGAGCAGAGCGTGACAAACGTGCTGCCTGCAGATTTGGGAGAGGGAAAGTCTCTCTGCTTTCGGACAAAAAATATCATTTATCGGGTCTATGTGGACGGCGTGCTGCGCTATGAGCCGAACATAAGAGAAAGCAGTGTCTATAACCGGTCCCTGGGTACAAGGTGGAGTTATGTCCCGCTCTATGCGGCGGATGCGGGCGCTTCCGTGGAGATTCGTTTTCAGACGGTATACAAAAGTGCGCGGGCGTGTATCGATCATCTTGCACTCGGTTCGGCAGCAGGGGAAATCACGGGTACGTTTACGGGAAAGACGGTCGCTTTTTCGACCTGTCTGCTTTTGCTGTTTGCGGGCCTGCTTTTGATGATTGCGGATATTCCCGCCAATCTGCAAAAGGATAAGAATCATGAGCTGCTTTATCTGGGGCTGTTTGCCATCAGCATTGCCATCTGGTGTCTGGCGGAGACCAATCTCTTACAGTTTTACACGGACGACAGCAGACTGCTGCAAACGCTGTCCTGTTGTTCCCTGATGATGATTCCCATCCCGATGGTGTTATATCTGGATGCCGCCTTTGGCTTTCGGAAAAAATGGGTGAAGCAGGGCATCTGCACACTGTCCGTGACGGAATTTTTCCTTTGTATCGTGTTACATTTTGCAGGCATATTGGATTTTCATGAGACACTGACGCTGACGCATGTGCTGTTGGCGATTTCGGCTGTTCTTTTGCTGTACACCATTGTAAAAAATGCGTTTGCGGTGCGGGAAAGCAATGTAAGAAATATCTATAAGGCGATACGGACCGTAGGACTTGTGAGCATCTGCTTTGCCACGGGGATCGATATTGTCAGATATTACCGCGCC
This sequence comes from Lachnospiraceae bacterium UBA3282, assembly GCA_002361735.1. GTDB lineage: Bacteria > Bacillota > Clostridia > Lachnospirales > Lachnospiraceae > UBA3282. Next base: position 40,494 of record DETS01000114.1, read on the forward strand.
CATAACAGCGACAGCGCCATGTTTGTGCGCATCGGTCTGCTGCTTTTTATTCTTTGTTACGGCAGCGCCAGTCTGGAGAGAATGGTAAATGCAGTGAAACTCGGGATGCAGGCGGAATTTGTCAGTCAGCTTGCCTATCGGGATGGTCTGACGGGCGTGGGCAACCGTACGGCTTTTCAGGAATTGTTGGAAGAATTGGAAGGGAAAAAGAAGGAATATCCGGGCATTGCCGTTATGATGTTTGATGTCAATGATCTAAAATACGTCAACGATAATTTAGGACATCAGCGCGGTGATGATTTGATTGTAGGCAGCGCGGATATCATCAGATCGGCGCTCGAAGCGGTGGAAGGCTCCTGCTTTCGGATCGGCGGGGATGAGTTTGCGGGAGTCCTTATCGGGGAGAAGGTTGAGGAGCGCTGCGAGAAGGTGATGGCGCTTTTCAGGGATGCGATGGAAAGCTATAACGCTGTGCCGAAGCAGCAGATCCGTATCAGTATCGCCGGCGGTTATGCCATCTACGACCGGGAGCAGGAGGATGAGTTGCTGATGGATGTTTATCAGCAGGCGGATGTGCGCATGTACGAAAACAAAAAGGAAATTAAGAGCAAGCAGGTAAAACCGGACGAGTTCTACAGAGGGAGACAGGCATGAAAAAAATGACCTTAAACGGGGACAACTGGCAGATGGAGATTCTGGGAGAAGCGGATGTCTATGGTGTGAACGGCAGAAAATTGTCTGCGAAGATTCCCGGTTCTGTCTATGGAAATCTTCGGGAACAGGGATTGATGCCCGATCCCTATTACGGCATGAACGAGCTGGAAGCCCTGCGGCTGATGGAGAATGACTTCCGCTTTTGGACGGTCTTTCCCCTTACGGAAGATCAGCTGTCTGCGGATTTTCTGTTCCTGCGTTTTGAAGGGATTGACACTTTGGCAAAAGTCTACCTTAATGGGAGAGTTTTGGGTGAAACCGATAATATGCACCGTGTCTGGGAATTTTCCATCGAGGATACGGCGAGAGTGGGTGAGAACGAACTCGTGGTGGAGATCGCTTCACCCACCCGTTTTATTGCGGAAGAAAACGAAAAAGTCTTTACGGGAGGCTCCACGGATGCCATGCGCGGCTTTCCCCATCTGCGTAAAGCGCACTGCATGTTTGGCTGGGATTGGGGGCCGAGGCTGCCTGATGCGGGAATCTTTCGTGAGGTGTCGGTTTTATCCGGACAGAAGGCGAGAATTGAGGAAGTTTACATAACTCAAAACTGGAACGCCGCGGATTCGGTTGACATAACTTTTGACATCGCTTGCGGTTTATTTGGGGATAAGGACGATTACGGTGACGACAATGAGCTGCGTATTGCGCTTTATGACCCGGACGATGATTTTGAACGCAATATCAGTGCGGAGATTCGCGACAATGTGCGCAGGATCCGCCACCATGCCTGTCTGGGGTTGTGGTGCGGCAACAACGAGATGGAGACACAGACGCTGGACGGCGCATGGCAGCCTTCCGTCAAGCAGAAATGTGACTATATCAAGATTTTTGAATATATCATTCCCAAGATTTTGGAGGAGGAAGATCCGACGACCTTCTACTGGCCGTCCTCGCCTTCTTCGGGAGGAAATTACGACGATCCCTGGAATGAAAATCGGGGCGATACCCATTATTGGGCAGTGTGGCACGGGAACAAGCCCTTTACGGACTATCGGAACTACTATTTTCGCTATATGTCCGAGTTCGGGTTCCAGTCCTTCCCCTGCTTAAAGACGGTGGAGAGCTTTACCGCTCCGGAAGATCGCAATATTTTTTCGCGTGTGATGGAGATGCACCAACGGAACGTGGCGGCAAACGGCAAGATCATGACGTATCTTTCCGCGACCTATCTTTATCCCACGGATTTTGAACTGCTTTTGTATGCGTCCCAACTTTTGCAGGCGGATGCGATCAGGTACGGCATCGAGCATTTCCGCAGACACAGAGGCAGATGTATGGGCGCGGTGGTATGGCAGCTCAACGATATCTGGCCGGTGGCATCCTGGGCGAGCATCGATTATTTCGGTCGGTGGAAGGCCTTGCACTATGCGGAGAAGCGGGCTTTCGCGCCGGTGATGATCTCCTGTGAGGAAGTGGGCGAACTTTCCGAGAGACCTTTCTGTGTGGCGCAGCCTGCGCCGATTGAAAAGTCTGCCAGACTCCATGTGGCGAATGAAACGATGGAGGAGGTAAGCGGCACGGTGAAGTGGAGCCTGAGAAAGGCGGACGGTGAGACGATTTTGGAAGGTGCGCGGGAAGTCAGCGTGGATCCGCTGTCCGGGCTGTGGCTGGATAAGATGGATTTCTCTGACTATGACGAGTTAGAGGTTTACATAAGTTACTCCTTTGAGCAGGATGGCGAAATCGTATCGGAGGGCAGCAGCCTGTTTACCGCACCGAAGCATTTTCGGTTTCAAGACCCGAAATTGTCATGGCGCAGAGAGGGCAGCAGTCTGTTGATCACCGCAAAGGCATATGCAAAGAGCGTGGAGATTGCGGGTGTAGACGGGGATGTGAAGCTTAGCGACAACTTTTTTGATATGAATCCGGGGGAGAAGCGGGTGGAAATTCTGGAGGGAGACGCAGCAGATTTTACCCTAAAGTCGGTGTACCAGATACGATAGTGTGAGAAGAATGCCTGAAAAGCGGCATTCTCCGCACCGATTTGAGTCACAGTAAAGTTGTGACATGGAGGAATAATGGAGCAATCGCAGCGATGGGAAAATCTGCACACAAGCCCCTGTAATCTTTGTCCGAGAGAATGCGGGGCGGACAGGGATGCGGGCGGGACGGGGTATTGTCGGTCGGACAGCCGCATCTATGTGGCGCGGGCAGCGCTGCACTACTGGGAGGAACCCTGCATTTCAGGAAAAGGCGGTTCGGGTACGGTGTTCTTTTCAGGCTGCAATCTGCGCTGCGTCTACTGTCAGAATCAGGAGATCGCGGCGGGCGGAGTGGGAAAGTCCGTCACGGTGGAGCGCCTTGCGGAAATTTTTCTGGAATTGCAGGAAAAAGGAGCGGAAAATATCAATCTGGTCACGCCGGATCACTATGTAACGGCTGTGGCGAAGGCGGTACTGCAGGCAAAGGAACGTGGACTTTGCCTGCCTGTTGTTTATAATGGAAGCGGTTATGAGAAACCGGAGGCGATCAGGAGCTTGGCGGGAATCGTGGATGTGTTCCTGACGGACTTTAAGTATATGGATGCGGCATTGGCGGAAAAATTTTCTTATGCGCCGGACTATCCGCAGCGGGCAAAGGAGGCACTGACGGAAATGGTTGACATAACTCAATACACACTGCCCACAGCCCCCTGCTTCGACGAAAACGGCATGCTGCGCCGCGGCGTCATCGTCAGGCACCTGCTCCTGCCGGGACACAAGAAAAACGCGAAAGATGTGATCCGCTATGTGTATGAGACCTACGGCGACAGCGTGATCCTCAGCATTATGAATCAGTATACGCCCGTTTCCGACATTGCAGAGCGGACGGAATGCAAAGAGCTGTACCGAAAAGTCACGAGAAGGGAATACGAGGCGGTGATCGATTACGCCATTGGACTCGGCGTGAAAAATGCCTTCATGCAGGAGGGCGATACGGCGAAGGAAAGTTTTGTGCCTGCTTTTGACGGCGAGGGCGTGTGAATGCCGAAATACGAAAAGAAAGACTGCTTATTCGTGTAATTTGATGTAAATATCATAAAAATATTCATGTATTTTGATGTAGATATTCAAATAAAATATGTTGATTTTGACATGAATAAATATTATACTATAGGTACACCTTTTTATAGAAACAGGAATATGGGAAAGGCGAGGGGTACTTATGGATAGAAAGATTGTCAAATACCTGGAAGAATGGAAGGACAATGAACACCGCAAGCCGCTGATTCTGCAGGGGGCAAGGCAGGTCGGAAAGACTTACGCGATTCTGGAGTTTGGGCGCACCCATTATGATAATGTCGCCTACTTCAACTTTGAGACAAATCCGAAGCTGACGGAGACCTTTGCCGAGAATATCAGCCCAGATTACCTGCTTCCGATTCTTTCACGTATAGCGGGGCAGACGATCGTGCGGGAGCGGACGCTGCTTGTGTTGGATGAAGTTCAGCTCTGTGAGCGCGCGCTTACGTCGCTTAAATATTTCTGTGAGGAGGCGCCGGAATACCATGTGATCGTGGCGGGAAGCCTCCTCGGTGTGGCGATGAACCGGCTGCAGTTTTCTTTCCCCGTGGGGAAGGTGGATATCAAGACTTTGTATCCTATGGATATGGAGGAATTTCTGCTTGCCGTGGGGGAAGATGAGCTTGTAAAGCGAATCAGGGAATGTTTCGCGGCGGATACACCCATGCCCGCGGCTTTGCATGACGCGGCGATGACGCTTTACCGACAATATCTCGTGGTGGGCGGGATGCCGGAGTGTGTGAAGCTGTTTGCCGAGACGGGAGATTACACGTTGGTCAGACATACGCAGGACACGATTCTGACAAGCTATCTGAATGATATGAGTAAGTATAATCGGGTAAACGAAATCAAAAAGACGCGGCTTGCCTACGACAATATTACCGTCCAACTTTCCAAGAAAAATACTCGCTTTCAGTATAAGCTGATCAAGAAAGGCGGCAGGGCAGCGGAGTTTGAAAATGCACTCGAGTGGCTGACGCTGTCGGGTATCGTATCCCGGGTCTACCGGGTGGAACAGGTGAAGAAACCACTTGAAAATTACCGGGATATCGATGCGTTTAAAATCTATGTTTCTGATTCCGGGCTTCTCTGCGCGAAGAAGGAGTTGGTTCCGGACGATATTCTCTATATGACGGAGGAGTTGAATGATTTCAAGGGCGGTATGGTGGAAAATTACGTCCATGTACAGCTTGCAATCAACGGTTATACCGCCTACTACTGGGAGTCGCCGCGGGGGGCGGAGGTTGACTTTGTGATTCAGCGGGAGGGAAAACTGATTCCCATTGAGGTCAAATCCGCGGACAATGTCAGGGCAAAGAGCCTGAAGGTGTATATGGACACGTATCATCCGGTCTATGCCATCAAGCTCTCCGCAAAGAATTTCGGGTTTGAGGACGGTAAAAAGACGGTGCCGCTGTACGCGGCTTTTTGTATCTGAGAGTTTGAGAAGGAGCGGACGGGCGGCAAAGAGAAAGGCTGTTTTTGAGTAAGGTACTGTCCTGACTAACATTTTTCACTAAACAGCGCGCCTCCCAATATCAGAATAGCCCCCATGAACTGTAGCGGCAGCATTTTTTCTTTTAGAAACAGGACCGAGAATAATACCGCCGAAAGCGGTTCCAAATAGCCGCAGACGGCAACGGTCAGAAAGCTGACGAAAAGCTGTAAGGTGGCATTTTCAAGCCCGGTTATGTTTTGGGCTTTTTTGTTGAATATTACCATAAAAGCGTACATCACTGCTGAGAGCAGACCGCAGAGGATGCCGAAACGATCGCTGACGCCGATTCTTACATACGCCTCATAAAGAAGCATCCAGCTTGCGCCCATAGCGATGCCGGAAACGGTAAGGAATAGGGAATCTCTTTTATACTTGAAAAATGACAGTTTTTTGCCGCCTAGTGGGAAAAGAACAATCAATAACAGGCTTCCGATCAGCGTGCGCAGCAGTACGATCTCATAGCTGCTTAAGGCAATGAAACTTGCCACGATACCATTGGAGCCAAAAAGAAGAAGGGCGGATAGATATTTATAGTACGAACGTTTCATGTTTACCTCCATGTCGGAGCTGTTTTTGCGATTTATCTTCTCCTCCTCTGAGGGTCTTGCTTTTATTTCCCATTTATTGTAGTTTATAAATAAACATTTGAAAAGCAAATATATAGCATGATTTGCATGACAAATTCAGATGCAAGGGAGTGGAAGGAATGGATGTGAATATACAAAAGTATCTGGCATTCATAAAAACAGTGGAGTGCGGCAGTTTTACGGGTGCGGCGGAAATACTCTCTTATTCTCAGTCGGGCATCAGCCGGATGATCAATGACCTGGAAAAAGAGTGGAATGTTTCATTGCTGGAGCGCGGCAGGGGCGGCGTCAGGCTTACCTCCGACGGCTTAAAACTGCTTCCGTATGCCCGGAATGTCTGTGAGGAATACCTGAAACTGCAAATGCAGGTATCGGAGCTGAACGGGCTTCACTCCGGGCTGATACGCATTGGAACCTTTTCCAGCGTCGCGACGCATTGGCTGCCCAATATCATTAAAAAATTTCAGGCGGATTACCCCAATATCGACTACGAATTACTGCTGGGCGATTATACAGAAATAGAAAGCTGGATACGGGAAGGACGGGTTGACTGTGGTTTTCTGCGTCTGCCTGTCGGTTCTGAGTTGGAGACCCTTTTTTTAGAGCGGGACAAGCTGCTGGTGATATTACCGGAAGATCATCCTCTTTCCGGATGCGAACGGTTTCCGGTCAATGCCCTGTGTGAGTATCCTTTTATGCTGCTTGAGAAGGGCGCAAAGGCGGAAGTGTCGGAAATATTTGAAAGATGCGGTCTTACGCCAAAGATTCATTTTACGACATGGGATGACTATGCCATTATGTCAATGGTGGAGAGCGGGTTGGGGATCAGCATTCTTCCACAGCTTATTTTGCGGCGCATTCCGTATCATATTGTGGCGAAGGAGTTGGATGTGCCCGCATTCCGTGATATTGGCATGGCAGTGCGCAGTAAGAAGAATACCTCTTTGGCTGTCAAGAAATTTATTGAATATCTTTCCTACAGACAGGGCGATTTTCAGGATTTATCCGGTACAGGCGAAAGTCCCTAAAAATACGGTTTCCGCACTTTCAGGGGCTTTCTTAGGGGAGGATAAGTATTTCCTTATCTTTTGCTTATTCTCATTGTTGCCTGTTTTCCGAAAAATATACATACCATCTCAAATGAACAAAAAATATTTTTCGCAGCGGCCATCTTAAGGAAATATAAATTTACTTTTTCGGAAAAATGTTATATACTTAATAAAAATCGCCGCCGGGCAGCATTTTTTATGGAAAGCGAAGCAGGCGGCACAGGAATGGGCAGCGTTAGAATGACATAGGAAAACGCCTGCCGAGATTACAGGATAAAGGTGGTACGGTACGATGGCATTATTACAGAAGTGGCGCGATATGGCGTATTCGGAAACGGCTGACAAGGGAACACTGCAAAAGCTCTGGTCTGCTTATTTCCAGAAGGAAAAGGAAATCTATGCACAGCTTTTGAAGACTCCCGATAAAGCGGTAAAAGGCACGGTCAAAGAGCTGGCTGAGAAATACGAAGTGGACATCATGACCATGACGGGCTTTCTGGACGGCATCAACGACAGCTTAAAGAAGGCAAACCCCATCGAGGAGATGGAGGAGGATACGAAGGTCAGCCTTGACTTCGATAAAGAGCTGCTTTATAAAAATATGGTGGCAGCGGGTGCAGACTGGCTCTACGAGTTGGAGGAGTGGAACGATATCTTTGACGAGGATAAGAGAAAGGCCCTCTACAGGGAGCAGAAGGAGTCCACGACCGTGCACAAGGATCCCAAGGTTTATCCCAACGATCCCTGTCCCTGTGGAAGCGGCAAGAAGTATAAGAAGTGCTGCGGGAAAAATGCGTAGACTGTCGAAGGAAAAGTTATGTAAACTACATGCCGGATATGTATTGATGTGGGATGAAAAAAGAACCCAATCCGGAAGGAGGTAATGAAAATGGAGGTAGGATTCATGACAGACAGACAGTATGATGGAATATTACAGATGATTGAAATGATAATTGACGGATGCAAAGACCTCAATGAAGCAAAAAGAAAGATTGCTGAATTGCGAAAAGATAAGAATGAAAAGGGAAAAACGGAATAGAAAAATTAGCACTTTACTTTTATCATAGTCTGGCATAAAATAAGAGTATCATTTAATATGAAGATAAGAACAACACGTTGACGAGAAGAGTAGGATGCGGAAGGCAACAGAGAGAAGCGCCCCGGGCTGAAAGCGCTTTTGCGGGAAACATCTGAAAACCAACTCCGAGTGGTCTTAATACGACCCGTTGACTTACGTTACAGTCGAATGAGTGGTTTCGGTAAGCCGTTCTCAGCTTATGTAAGGTTATGCAATGGAAAGAGAACGCACGGAGCAAGCGAGGTGGAACCGCGTAAACATACGTCCTCTGCACAGTCTGACTGACCGTGCAGGGGACAAAGCATTTTAAAGGAGGAATGACAATGGCAGAATGGAAGGAAACGGCATTAGAAGCCGGCATCGGCAGTCATAATGGCAATAATAATACGGGAAACGGCTGTCATAACGGCAGCGAGAACGGTAACAACGATAACAGCGACAGCCATAACTGTTAAGTGTATGAAATGAAATGATATTTCAGAAAGGATGAAAATGATGAAAATTACCTTAAAAGACGGTTCATGTAAAGAATACGCGCAGGCGATGAGCATCTACGACATTGCGCTTGATATTTCCGAGGGGCTTGCGCGCGCGGCCTGTGCCGGGGAAGTGGACGGCAAGGTGGAGGATCTGCGCACGATCATTGACAAAGATTGCAGCTTAAGTATCCTCACGGCGAACGACCCGGAGGGGCTTAAGGTGGTCAGACACACGACCTCCCATGTACTGGCGGAGGCGGTGAAGCGTTTGTTCCCGGAGGCAAAGGTGACCATCGGTCCCGCTATCGACGAGGGCTTTTATTACGATTTTGACGCCGCGCCTTTTTCCAGAGAAGATCTGGATAAACTGGAAGCGGAGATGAAGAAGATCATCAAGGAAGGGCACAAGTTGGAGCGCTTCACCCTGCCGAGAGCCGAGGCGATCAAATACATGGAGGAGAGGAATGAGCCTTATAAGGTGGAGTTGATTCAGGATCTGCCGGAGGATGCGGAGATTTCTTTCTACGATCAGGGCGGTTTCGTTGATCTCTGCGCAGGACCTCATCTGATGAGCACGAAAAACATTAAGGCTTACAAACTGATTTCGTCTTCCATGGCGTACTGGCGGGGCGACTCTGACCGGGCGCAGTTACAGCGTATCTATGGCACTGCCTTCCAGAAGAAAGAGGAACTGGAGGCGTATCTGGAGCATCTGGAGGATATCAAACGGCGCGATCACAATAAGCTGGGGCGTGAGATGGAACTGTTTACCACGGTGGACGTGATCGGACAGGGACTGCCATTGCTTCTGCCCAAGGGCACAAAGATCGTGATGAAGCTGCAGCGCTGGATCGAGGATCTGGAGGATAAGGAGTGGGGCTATGTGCGGACGAAGACGCCGCTGATGGCAAAGAGCGATCTCTACAAAATGTCCGGGCACTGGGATCACTATAAGGATGGCATGTTCGTGCTGGGAGACGAGGAGAAGGAGAAAGAAGTGTTTGCGCTTCGTCCGATGACCTGCCCGTTCCAGTATTACTGCTACAAGAACACGCAGCACTCCTACCGCGATCTGCCCATCCGTTACGGGGAGACGTCCACGCTTTTCAGAAATGAGGATTCCGGCGAGATGCACGGACTGACCCGTGTGCGCCAGTTCACCATTTCCGAGGGACATTTGATCATGCGCCCCGATCAGATGGTGGAGGAGTTCAAGGGCTGTATCGCCTTGGCAAAATATGTTATGTCAACCTTGGGACTGCTGGATGATATCACCTGGCATCTGTCCAAGTGGGATCCGGAGAATCCGGAGAAATATATCGGCGAACCGGAGGTCTGGAATGAGACGGAAGCGCATATCCGCAATATACTGACCGAACTGGAAATTCCCTTTACGGAAGATGTGGGCGAAGCGGCTTTCTACGGACCGAAGGTGGATATCAACGCGAAGAACGTGTACGGCAAAGAGGATACCATGATCACCGTTCAGTGGGATGCTCTTTTGGCGGAGCAGTTTGATATGTATTTTATCGACCAAAACGGCGACAAGGTGCGTCCCGGCATCATCCACAGGACGTCGCTTGGCTGCTACGAGCGGACGCTGGCGTGGCTGATCGAGAAGTATGCGGGCAAGTTCCCGACCTGGCTTTGCCCGGAGCAGGTGCGCGTGCTCACGATTTCCGAAAAGTATGACGATTACGCGGAGGAGATCAGAAAAGAACTGGCGAGAAACGATATTGACGTGACGGTGGATAACCGCTCCGAGAAGATTGGTTTCAAGATTCGTGAGGCGAGACTGCAAAAGGTGCCTTACATGCTCGTGGTCGGCGCGCAGGAGGCGGAGGATAAGACCGTTTCCGTCAGAAGCCGCTATGCGGGCGACGAGGGCGTGAAGCCGCTTGGTGACTTTATCGACCAGATATGCAAGGAAATCCGCACGAAGGAGATCAGGCAGGAGCTGCCGCAGGATGAAAAAAAGCAGTAAGGGAAGTTATATGGAAAAGAGAGCAAAGTTTCCGGGCAGGGAGATTGCGGGATTTCTCCTGCTCGGACTCAGCCTCATCATGCTGGGCAAAAGCGTGATGCTGTGCTTTAGCAATGATATCTGGTATGATGAACTGTTCACCGTGGGGCTGGCGGAACATTCCTACGGTGAGCTGGTTCGCCTTACAGCGGCAGACGTACATCCGCCGCTGTATTATTGTATGGTCAAGTTGTTTGCAGACTTATGTAAACTAATTATGCCGGGGGCGGGAACGATTATTCCGGCAAAACTCGTGTCGGTGCTGCCTTACTTTCTCCTGCTGCTTTACGCGGTCACTTTTATGCGCAAGCGATTTGGACTGTTTGTGAGCGGTATGTTTTTATTCTGCGTGACGGCGATGCCACAGCTTTCTGCCTACACGGTGGAGATGCGGATGTACGGCTGGGCGCTGCTGTTTGTGACGGCGGCGTTTCTGCACGCGTATGCACTTGTTAAAAGTTATGTAAATCAAGGAGCGGAGACGGGCAAGATTGGAGCGGACAATGCAGTCAAGCGGCAAAAGCGCGCCCATACCCTCCACGCCGCCGCCTTCGTCCTCTACGGTTTGGCGGCAGCCTACACCCAGTATTTTGCCTGTGTGGCGGTGGTGATGGTCTACCTCTGTCTGCTGCTCGTTTTTTGGATTCGGGATAGGCGGCGTATCAAAGAGTGGCTGATTTATGCGGGCATATCTGCGATCGCTTATGTGCCCTGGCTTTTTGCGCTGGCGGGGCAGCTTAGCGCAGTCAGCGAAAATTACTGGATCTTGCCGCTCACGTGGCGGTCCCTGGGCGGGTGCGTGAAATTTCTGATGAAGCCTGCCTTTGCGAATGAAATGGTGAACGCGGTTTTGGCGGTGATTTTATTTGCTGCCTATGTCGGATCGTGGTGTCAATGGTTGTCAAAACTCTACCATAAGGGTAGAGAAAATAATAAAATATGTGTGAATAGTGCAAACCAAGAAAATAGTAATGGCATTGCAGAGGGAATGGGAAGAAAAAAAACGGCAGTGTCACAGAGCGAGGACGAAGAGGGCGGGGCAGCGCGGTTTTGGCTTGCCACAGCAGGCATTGCGGTTCTGGCAGGACTGGTGGCGTTCGGCTTCATGGCATCATTTTTGCTCCGCCCGATTTTTGTGTACCGCTATATGATACCTGCGGCGGGGTGTTTCTGGCTGGGATTCGCACTCTGCCTGAATGATGTGTTATGTAAACCAACGACGGGCCGCCGCGCCCTTGGAATCGCCCTCACGTTTCTCGTCATCATAATCGGTCTGTGCGATTACCGTGCCTTCATGGGCGAAGAAGAATATAAGATCCGCCTGATGGCGGAGACGGAAGAGGCGCTTGCCATGATCGGTCCGCAGGACAGCGTCCTGTACAACTTCGATCAGGTGCAGGCGGTGACGGGGTACTATCTGCCGCGGACGGTGCAACGGTATCTCTGGTGCGCGGAAGGGGAGAAGCTGATTCAGGAGATTACCTCGCCCTGCGGCACGGTGGAAACCGTGGAAGAAATTCAGCGGATGCTTGAGAAGACGCAGGAGGAAGGAAAGGACGGAGAGCAAGGCGGGAACGTCTGGTTGATCGGCAGTTTTAACAGCCGGGAAGACATCGTGGCGGCGTGGCGCGATGCGGGGCTGAACGTGGAGGAGGAAGGGAGTTTTCTGCTGGAACGGTACTGGTTTAATTTGTATAAAATTTCATAAAGCCGCCTATACTATCTGATGATACTGGATTTCAGATAGGAGGACAGATTACAAAATCACACTGATGTGCTGATTTTGTAATCGCGACTTTGCGCAAAATCAGCACAAAGTCGATGATGGCAGACGCAAATTGGAGATTTGCGTCGCCTCCTCGTGACAAGTCACTCGGATAGGAGGTAGTTATGGCGGAATTAAAATGTGGTGTGGAGAACTGTAGTTACAATCAGGAACATTATTGCTGCAAGGGCGATATCATGGTGGGAGGCACACATGCCTGCGACTGTGAGGGCACCTGCTGCGAGAGCTTTTCCCAGAGGCGGGACGACGCTTATGTGAGTTCATTGGAACATCCCTGCCGCACGATCAGTATCGACTGCGAGGCGGAGAAGTGCGTGTACAATTCCAATTACAAATGTCACGCGGATCACGTGGATATCAGAGGCTGCGGCGCCTGCGACTGCAGGCAGACACAGTGCGCTACTTTTAGAGAGTCGTAAACTTGCCAGATTTCAAATTTTATATTACAATGATACTGTTGGACGCAGGCCGTTTGGCTTGCGTCCTGTGGTTTAGAGGATTTGGCGGGAGATTGCGGAACGTTTGGACCGCACGGACCGCATATAGGGGAAAATAGGATTTAGGAAGGAAAACGGATGGTGAAAAGAAATCAGATCGGCATCCTGCTCTTGACGACAGCTCTTTTGTTTGCGGGCTGCGGAGAGGAGACTGTACATACCGGCGCACCGGTGAAGAATGCGGAGGAAAGCGCAGATGTGCAGGCAGTTGTGGAGAACGGTTTTATGGCACCGGTGGAGATGGATGAGACGCTGCGCACCGAGCTGACGGAGGAATTGCTTGCGGAGAATGAGATGGATGTTTCCGTAGTAGAGAGCGCACCTGTGACAAAGGGGTGCAGTTTTTCACTGCCGGAAGCGTTTTCGGAGTCGGAAGATATCGAGGGAATGTATGTGACAAAACGATATCCAATAGACGCTTCTACGATATATTATGTAGCGCTCGGCGGGGATGTGGCGCTGCAGCTGATGACGGAGGAGACCTTCAAGGCGCAGGCGGAAGAAAATTTTGAAAAAGAATATGGGGAAAAGATTGAAGTGACGATTGACAGCTTTGACAGGATCAAGATAGACGGCTGTCCCGCATTCCGCATCCTCTGCCACTATCAGGTGGGAGATACAAAGATGACCCAGCTTGAATATGCGATCAATGCGGATAAAAGTTATGTGATCACTTATTCGCAGACCGGGGATTATGATCGCATGGAGGAGTACGAGGCGAGTGCGGAAACCATTCATCTGCAATTCTAAAAAACTAAAATTTTCGTAATTTGTATAGAATGCCTATTGACAGAGAAGGTGGTAAATTTTACAATCGGGTCAGAGTCATGAAAGAAATCTGTTTTTCATATCTTATGAGTATCGGCACGAAAGTGTTGATATAGACCACACTTGGAAAAAGGAGGATAATGAAATGAAAAAATTTTTAGCTTTAAGTTTTGCGCTGGCACTTTCTTTTTCTACCACTGTCTGCGCAGCAGAGACTGTAGTTCCTACCAAGGATTACAGCAGACTGGACACTCTGGCTGTATGTGCTGAGAAGTCTCTTCCTGAGTACACTTCCAATGCAGTAGCTGAGATGGACGGTGTTGAGAATGTTGCGAAGATTGCTTCCGGCAGCAACATGGTTACCGAGGGCAAGACCACCAATGGTACCTGCGTTGTTGATAAGGTTAATGTTGCAGCGATCAGATATGCACAGCAGAAGGCTGAGCAGGTTGGCGGCACGATGCTGGATGTTGTATATCTTTCCGCTCCCGGCGTGCATCTTGAGAATGCACAGGTTGAGCTCAGAGTTGAGGGCGTTAAGGCCGGCGATGCCGTTACCGCTTATAAGTGCGTAAAGGGTGAGTGGGTTGCAGTAACCGTTGCGGCTGTAGCTGATGATTCCGTTACCATCGCGTTTGATTCTCAGGGTATCTATACGCTGATCAAGTAATCAGACGATAACAAATAAGAATTCCGCAGCTGCGGGACGGATTTTTGTCCGTAACATCATATCATTGACAACAAGTGTGGACGCAGGAGCCGGTCTTTTGACCGGCTTCTGCTTTGTGGAAAATAATTCTTGACAGCGTATTTTTCCTGTGCTATAGTGACAGTTGTGTGAAGGCACAGACAGTAAGCAGAGTATCCGCTCTCACCTTGCAACGATTGGGTTCGCAAGCGTTCATAGCCGCATCACCGCCGGAAGGCGGCGTTTGTTGTGAATGTTTATGATTGGGTGGATAGCTATGCTGTCCATTTTCTTTGTATATGGGAGGGTAAAGAGATTAGCGACTTATTTATCAACGAGCAAATCAGAGACAGAGAGGTACGAGTGATCGGCGCAGACGGTGAACAGCTTGGCGTCATGCTGACGAAAGATGCAATGAAACTTGCAGAGGAGGCCGGTGTGGATCTGGTCAAGATCGCACCCACGGCAAAGCCGCCTGTGTGCAAGATCGTGGACTATGGAAAGTTTAAGTATGAGCAGTCCCGCAAAGACAAGGAAGCAAGGAAGAAACAAAAGATCGTGGAGATCAAGGAGATTCGTCTTTCTCCCAACATTGATACCAATGACCTGAACACGAAGGTAAACGCTGCCAGGAAATTTATCGGCAAGGGTGACAGAGTGAAGGTGACGCTGCGTTTCAGGGGCCGCGAGATGGCGCATATGAATACCAGCAAGCATATCCTTGACGATTTTGCCGAAGCGCTCGCCGATATCGCGGTGGTGGATAAAGCGCCGAAGGTAGAGGGCAGGACTATGACTATGTTTTTGGCTGAGAAGCGATAGCCTCACAGTTAAAATAGAAAGGATATCCCTCAAAGATATCCTGCTACAGCAATAAAAATACAGGAGGAACAATGAAATGCCGAAAATGAAAACCAGCAGAGCTGCTGCAAAACGTTTCAAGGTGACCGGAACGGGTAAGTTAAAGAGAAATAAAGCGTACAGACGCCATATCTTAACCAAGAAGACAACCAAGAACAAGAGAAATCTCAGAAAGCCTGCGATGACAGACGCAACGAATGTAAAGAATATGAAGAAGATATTGCCTTACCTGTAGGCAGGTCCGGGAATTTGAGAGATTGTGAAATTTAGGAGGAAAAAGACATGGCAAGAATAAAGGGCGGTATGAACGCCAAAAAGAAACATAACAGAGTGTTAAAGCTTGCAAAAGGTTACAGAGGCGCAAGATCAAAGCAGTATAGAGTGGCAAAGCAGTCCGTGATGCGGGCGCTGGCTTCTTCCTACGCGGGCAGAAAAGAGAGAAAACGTCAGTTCAGACAGCTTTGGATCGCTAGAATCAATGCGGCTGCAAGGATGAACGGTCTTTCCTACAGCAAATTCATGTTTGGCCTGAAGAATGCAGGTGTTGACATGAACAGAAAGATGCTTGCGGAGATGGCGGTAAATGATGCGGCGGGCTTCACGACGCTTGCGGAGCTTGCAAAGGCAAATCAGAAATAAGACAAACGCGGGACATGGTGCAGGCCATGTCCCTTTCTGTATATATGAGCATAGACATTTTTATGAAGAAGCGCAGGACAGGAGGATATATCATGGGCGTATTAGAGGGGCTGCAGCCGGCGAGCGTGTTTCATTATTTTGAGGAGATCAGCCGTATTCCGCACGGTTCCGGTAATATCGGAAAAATCAGCGATTATCTGCGGGACTTTGCGAAGGAGAGGGGCCTCTTTCATATACAGGACAAGTTTGGAAATGTGGTCATTGTAAAGGAGGAGGCGGCAGGGTTTGAGAAGGAAGAACCCTATATCCTTCAGGCGCATATGGATATGGTGGCGGTGGCGGACGAGGGTTGTGACATTGACATGAAAACAGAATCCTTAAGGCTGAAGACGGAGGCCGGGAAGATTTATGCCGAGCATACCAGCCTCGGCGGTGACGACGGGATCGGGGTCGCTTACTGTCTCGCACTTTTGGATACGGAGGACATCGCCCTGCCCCGCCTGGAAGTGATTCTGACGGCGGATGAGGAAACAGGTATGGAGGGGGCAAAGGAAATCGACCTTTCCATGCTGCAGGGGCATCGTATGATCAATCTGGATCAGGAGGAGGAAGGCATCTTCATTGTCAGCTGTGCCGGGGGCGCCAGAGTGGATGTAAAGATTCCGCTCGCGGAAGATTCCGGGGATACGCAGAACATGCGTCAGCTTACCATGCGCGTTAAGGGGCTTTTGGGAGGGCACTCCGGCGTCGAGATTGATAAAGGACGAGGCAATGCCAACTGGATCTTGGGAGCGCTCTTATGCGGTTTGTCTCAGCGCTTTGATATCAGACTTTCTAAAATACAGGGCGGTCAGGCGGACAATGCCATTCCCCGCGAAGCGGAAGCGCTGATCCTGGTACGAGAAGAAGACGTTGCGGAAATCGATGCTTTCCTGAAAACGGAGGAAGAAAAGTTCAGGACGGAATTGGGTGAGAAAGATCCCGGGTTTGCCCTGGAAAAAGTCTGCCATAATGGGATAGTTTGTGACAAAAGCTGCACAAAAGAATCTACGGCACAGGCACTTGCCTGTATCTGCAAGCTGCCAAACGGCGTGATCGATAGGAGCGCGGACGTGGAAGGGCTCGTGGAGACTTCCTTAAATCTGGGCGTTATGTCTCTGCAGGAGAATGAACTGCGGCTTTCCTATGCGGTCAGAAGCAGTGTGGATTCATCAAGAGAAAATCTCTGCAGGCATATGATAGAAATTGCGGAACGGGCAGGCGCAAGGGCCAAGGTCAAAAACGCTTATCCCGGCTGGGCATACAGAAAGGATTCGCCTCTGCGGGAGAAGATGACGGCAGCCTATCGGGAGCTTTTCGGGAAGGCGCCGACGATACAGGCGATCCATGCGGGTTTGGAATGCGGGATTCTGGCAGGAAAGATAGCGGATCTGGACTGTGTTTCCATTGGTCCCGACCTTTCCGATGTGCATACGGCGCAGGAGAAGATGGACATTGCTTCCGTGGAAAGGGTTTGGAATTATCTCCTCAAAGTACTGACAGAATGTGGTCAAAAATGAGCGGATGACAGCAGATTTTTTGTGGATTTTTACTGACAGATATTGACAGCCTGTGGAAAAGTATTGTAGAGTATGACTAGGGAGTTTGTTTCTACAGGTAAATGAACAAACAGGGTGATATCGCTATGAAGGATGCTTTGACGGGGTTAGATTCATATGAAGTCTTTCTGGGAAAATTACAGAAAGAAATCGATAAGATCGGCGATGACAAGATCGCGATCATTTATACGGACATCAAACATTTTAAGTACATCAACGATACCTACGGTTATAAGGTAGGGGATTCGCTCCTACAGGAGTTCGTGGATGAAATGATGCAGGGCAGGGAGCATATTCTCTGTGCTTCCAGAGTATATTCGGATAATTTTGTGGCGGCGAACAGAGTCGTAAAAGGTACGCTCTCGAATGAAGAAGTGCGCGAGATGATTTATCAGATCAATCGCGACTGGGAAGCAAAATTCCGGGAGAAATACTTAAACAGTCGTTTGCAGTTTTGTACGGGTATCAGCATTATAGATAAGGACAGCCGCAGTAAAGACGCGGAGACCGCGGTATCCAACGCAAACCTTGCCAGAAAAGTGGCAAAGGAGATGGACAGCGACTGCTGCGTGCTTTTCGATCAAAGCATGATGGAGGGGATTAAACGCGAGGTGGAGATTACCTCCGGTATTCCCAGGGCATTGGAGCGGAAAGAGTTTCAGGTCTATTTCCAGCCGAAAATGGACACGGACACGCTGAATCTGATTGGGGCGGAAGCGCTTGTGCGTTGGAGAAAATCAGACGGGAGATTCATCTATCCGGACGAATTTATTCCCTTGATCGAGAGAAGCGGGCAGATCGTGGATGTGGACTTTTATGTGTATAGGGAAGTTTTCCAATTTCTGGCGGAACGCTTGAAGGATGGCAAGAAGGTGGTGCCGATCTCTCTGAACGTGTCCCGTATGCACTTGAATCGGACGGATTTTTTATCCTATGTGGAATCGCTTTTGGAGGAGTTTCGGATTCCCTGCTCGTTGATTGAGTTTGAATTGACGGAGAGCATTTATCTGGAAAATACGGAAGCAGCGTTGGATTTGATTAGAGGTTTACATAATTTAGGAATCAAGGTCTCCATGGATGATTTCGGATCGGGCTATTCCTCTCTCAACCTTTTGAGCAAACTGCCCATCGACATTATCAAACTGGATAAAGTCTTCTTAAAAGAGGGAGAAATGCAGGAGAGTGACAGGATCATTATTTCCTGCGTGGTGGATATGGCGAAGAAGCTGCACATCGCCTCCCTGTGTGAAGGTGTGGAAACGCAGGAACAGAGCGACTATCTCAAAAAGGTCGGCTGTCAGATGCAGCAGGGGTTCTATTTTTCCAGACCGATCCCGCGGGAAGATTTCGAGAATATCATGGGTGATAACGTGTAAGGAAGCGTGGGGCAATAAAAGTGCTCATAAAAGTTTGGAATAGGGCTTGCATTTCCCCGAGGGATTCGTTATAATAGTAAAGGTTTTCGGGGTGTGGCTCAGGTGGT
>DETS01000114.1:59556-61905 GCA_002361735.1 Lachnospiraceae bacterium UBA3282
GTTCAAGTCTTGTCACTCCGATAGGGTAAACCCCTGATAATCACTGTGTTTAGTGGTTATCAGGGGTTTTTCAATTTATAGGATATTTATCAATTTGTTCCATCTTTTATCATTCTAATTGTGGTAATTATTGTGGTAAACCATCGGGCAAGGTACTCTCTCAGAAATTTTTAAGGAGGAGACGCTATGGATAAAAAGAGAAAGAACGGAGAGGGGACTTGGGGAAAAAAGACAATTCGTGGTATTGCCTATGTGTTTTATCGGGATGCAGGTGGGCAGTATTACTACGGGAAGACGGAGAAAGAGGTTAAGGGCAAGATCAAACAGGCTAAAGCCGGGGTAAAGGTGGTGTCTGCGAAGACAAAGCCGCAGACATTCGGGGAGTATATGTTATCATGGCTGCAATCTGTCAGGACAGGAGTGGAGGCGACTACATATCAATCGTATCTGGATGCGGTCAATGCCAGACTGATCAACTACAGAGGATATGATTTGGCGAATGTCAGGTTAAGCGAATTATCCAGCAATATGTTTCAGGACTACCTTAATTCACTCGCTAAGCAGTATTCGCTGAACAGTATTAAGAAGGTATGGGGATTGATCAAGACGTGTGTCCGATATGGAGAGGCCAAAAAGGATATTGAACCTTTGTATCTGAACGTAACGGTTACAACCCCTTCGGAGGCAAATGTCTCCGTAAAGAGGAAGATAATACAGGTTCCTTCGGCTGACGAAATGCGTATGATCTATGAGGAAGCGCTTGCGACTTGTGCAAACGGATCGAAAAGATACGGAAATGCCGCTTATGTGATTATTCTTATCATGTATACGGGGATGCGGGTATCGGAGGCAATCGGTCTTCAATGGAAGGATGTCAACATCCAGAGAAGGGAGATTTCCGTAAATCAGTCACTTGCGAGAGTTTGTGACCATGAAAGTGGAGAAGGCTCTTATTTCTATAAAATCAAAGCGACAAAAACCAAAGATAGTATGCGAAAGATCAGTCTGCCGGATAAGGCGATGGAAGCGATTCTGTATTTTAGAAAGTATTATTTATCTGATAACGATTTTGTCTGTGTAAATGATAAAAACAGGAATCATTATACCAGACGGCAGATTGAGAGGACATTGGAAAGAATTGTACTTCATTCCAAATGTATCCGAAAGGAATATTCGCCTCATTCCCTGCGGCATGGTTACGGTTCCATCCTTTTGTCAATGGGGACAGATATTAAGATCGTGTCGGAACTGCTGGGACATAGCGATGTATCTTTTACTTATAACGTATATATTGATGTGTTTGATCAGGATAAGCAGAGTGCTGTAATGAAATTGAATCAGATTTGATGCAAATAAATGGGAAAATGCCGATTTTCATCAGGAACAGGATTGAAAAATTGGCGTTTATCCAATAAAATAAAAGCAGAAGGATGGTGAACAAATGACAGGAGAGGAACAAAAGCAGGATCTCAGAACAGTCGAGCAGATCATTGATGACATGAATCTATTTGATGATGACCTGATGGCGATGGTGTTTGATGCCAATATCAAGGAGACGGAGCTTCTGTTAAAGATTATTCTGGAACAGGACGATATTCAAGTGATAAGCGTTGTAGGGCAGCGGGAACTGCAGAGTCCTGTGGTTGGCGGGCGGGATATCCGCTTAGACATTCTGGCAAAAGGCAGTACGGGCAAACATTACAACGTGGAGGTACAGCAGCGACCGGAAGGGGCGCACATCAGAAGAGCCCGGTTCCATAGCAGCATGATGGATTCCCGGATGCTGAAAGCGGGACAGGAGTTTTCGGAGCTGCAGGATTCGTATATGGTGTTCATTACCCGGACAGATATCTTTGGGCATGGAATACCGATTTACACGATAGACCGTCATTTTAGGGAAACAGATGAGTTTTTTGATGACGGTTCGCATATCATATACGTGAACGGGGCTTATAAGGGTGACGATGCGGTCGGAAATCTGTTGCATGATTTTGAGTGTAAGGAAGCAAAGGATATGTATTACCCGGAACTGGCGAAGGGGGTAAAGCATTTTAAGGAAGAAGGAGGTCGAGGTAAAATGTGTGAGGCAGTTGAGAAATATGCAGAAGAAAAGGCTGAAAGGGTGAGGCTGAGTAATCTGATTGAAAATGTAAAAAATTTAATGGATTCTATGAAGTGGTCTGCAGAACAGGCAATGTCGGCAATGAAAGTATCAGAAGCTGACAGAGCGATGATTTTGAAGAAACTGTAGATTTCAGGCAGGGCGGTCAGAAATGACCGCCTTTTTCACTTTATAGGAAAGTCCTCTTTTCGGAGAATTCCTGAATGAAGAAAGCCCGCCGGAAAGCG
>DETS01000016.1 GCA_002361735.1 Lachnospiraceae bacterium UBA3282
GCACCCGTAGTCTAATGGATAAAACGTAGGCCTCCGACGCCTTTGATGCAGGTTCGAGTCCTGTCGGGTGCATATAGTAATTTCTCCGGAGTGATTCTTAGCGAATCACTCCAAAGAAATAACTATGCAAGACCTATCGGTCTTGCGATATAGTAATTCCTTCGGAATAACTCCGCAGGATCTAACGATCCTGCAATAAGCGTTAGGTATTGAGAGAGAGGTAAAAATGAACACATCAAACAATACGATACAGGGCTTCCTGAAGGCGAAGTTTGATGCGCTGAAAGGTTGGTTGTTTAAATATTCAAAGATTGTTCTGCCTGTTATTTTGGTGCTCTGTGTGGGTCTGACGATTGTGATTGCAATCAATGCGAACAAGCGCAAGATCGAGCAGGAGGAGTCGGCGGTATCGGCGGACGATGGTACGGATGCAGACAGTGCATTGGAGGAGATCCCTTTGGTGCCGCTTGAGAAAGATGTCGTTCCCGGAATCAATGAGTTCTTTGAAGGTTACTATAGGGCGGTGGTAGACGGTGATACCGATACCATGAGCAATTTGGTTTATTATCTGGATGCGACGGAGAAATTACGGGCAGCGGAGACCAGTAAATACACGGAATCTTCCTCGATAGAGGTCTATACCAAAGCAGGCCCCACAGAGGGCACCTATATTGCTTTCATTTATGTAGAATTTAAGTTTTTTGATTATGATAAATCACTTCCGGGACTGAATACCTTCTATGTCTGTACGAAGGAGGACGGTTCGTTCTACATCAATGAGGACTGCGAATTAAGCGACAGTGAACGTCGTTATATCAGGGAAGTGCAGCTGCAGGATGATGTGATCGACTTGAACAATAAGGCGACGGCAGCCTATAACGATATGGTGGTTGCGGACAGCACGTTGGCGGATTTCCTGGTCGATCTTACGGATGAGATTGAGAAGAATGTGGGCGAGACGCTTGCCCGCGCGGAAGGGACGGCGCAGACCGAAACCGGGGAAGGCGATGGCGATACGGAAGAAGGCGTAGAGGAAGAAGAAACGCCGGATGAAAGCAGCGTTTCGTCGGAGACGGTAGTGACCGAGGTGAAAACGACCGATGTGGTCAATATCAGGACATCCGATAGCGAAACGGCGGATAAGCTCGGAAAGGCGGCAGTCGGCGATACGTTTAAGCTTCTGGAGGAGCGCGGCAACGGCTGGAGCAAGGTAGAGTATAACGGTGAAGACGCCTTTATCAAGAGTGATTATCTGGAGCCTTCGAAGACGGAAGTCAGGGAGGTCGCATCTGCGGAGGAGTCCGAGGGAGAGACGCCCGTTGAGGAGCCGGCGGACAATGATGAAACGGCCGCGTCCACAACGACGTCAGGCACGGTGACGGTGAAGGAAAACGTCAGGATCCGCAGCGGTGCCAGTGAGACTTCGGAGAAGCTGGCGACGGCTTATGCAGGTGAAAAGCTTGAGGTGATCATGAAACAGGCGGACGGCTGGACAAAGATCAAATATAACGGCAAGACCGCATATGTGAAATCGGATTACGTGGAGTAAGTTCTGATTAAAAAATGTAATAAGGGAAAAACTAAGCAGGTGAGCACAAAATGCTCACCTGTTTTTGCGCGCATCTGCTTATGAATGGGAAAGGAACATTGGTTATGAAGCATGACGACGAAATGATATTAAAGGAAATCCAGAAAAATACCCAGATGGGTATGACGGCAATCGATACGATCCTGGATAAGATCGACAATGATGATTTTTCCATGACCTTATCCAGACAATCGCTGCATTATGCACAGTTTCACAATAGAGCGCTTGAAAGGATTCTGAGAGAGGAGGGGGAGGGATACCGCCCCAGTCAGCTTGGTGACATGGTCCTAAAAGGCAGCATTCATGCAAATACCGCTTTTAATATCAGCAAAGAACATTTGGCGGAAATGATGATTCAGGGCAGCAACAGAGGTATCACTGGCATGTGGAAAAGCCTAAAGCATAACGGAATGGCAGGAGACGATACAGTAGAGCTGGCAAAGGAACTGATGGATTTTGAGGAAAAAAGCATAGAGAGAATGAAGGAATACCTGTGAAGGCTGCCACAAAAATGCAGATCAGGCAGGAGGGTGTAAGCACGGCGGGCATTGTATACAAGTATTTTAGTATTATTGTACAATATATCTAAAAAAAACGGGATAATTTTTTACACTTTCATTCGCTAAATTATCTTGTGGATTTTCATATGGCATACTATAATGAAACGTGGTAATGCAGACAAGCAAGAAGGAGGACAGTAAGGGATGTCATATGTTGATGAGGTTTATGAGTTGGTAGTTGCGAAAAATCCCGCGCAGCCGGAGTTCCATCAGGCGGTAAAGGAGGTACTGGAGTCTCTGCGCGTTGTGATCGAGGCGGACGAGGAGGCTTACAGAAAGGATGCCCTTTTAGAGCGTCTGACGGTTCCGGAAAGGATCGTGCAGTTCCGCGTTCCCTGGGTAGATGACAAAGGACAGGTGCAGGTGAATAACGGGTTCCGCGTGCAGTTCAACAGCGCGATCGGTCCTTATAAGGGCGGTTTAAGGTTCCATCCTTCGGTGAATCTGGGTATCATCAAATTCCTGGGCTTTGAGCAGATTTTCAAAAATTCCCTGACCGGACTGCCAATCGGCGGCGGCAAGGGTGGTTCGGATTTTGATCCGAAAGGAAAATCCGACAGAGAAGTGATGGCATTCTGCCAGAGCTTTATGACAGAGCTCTGCAAACATATTGGTGCGGATACCGACGTACCTGCCGGAGATATCGGCGTTGGCGGCCGCGAGATTGGTTTTATGTTCGGGCAGTATAAGAGAATCCGCAATCTGTATGAAGGTGTGCTGACCGGTAAGGGACTTACCTACGGCGGTTCCCTTGCAAGAACGGAGGCGACCGGTTATGGTCTGCTCTACCTGACGGAGGAAATGCTTAAGTGCAACGGCAAGGACATCAAGGGCAAGACCATTGCCGTGTCCGGCGCGGGCAACGTGGCGATTTATGCGATTCAGAAAGCACAGCAGCTTGGCGGCAAGCCTGTGACTTGTTCCGATTCTACGGGCTGGATCTACGATCCAGACGGCATCGACGTAGCGACCTTGAAAGAAGTAAAGGAAGTAAAGCGTGCCCGCCTGACGGAGTACGCGGCAAAGCGTCCTAACGCGGAGTATCACGAGAAAAAGAACGGTGAGCACGGCGTATGGAGCGTGAAGTGCGATATCGCCCTTCCCTGCGCTACTCAGAATGAGCTGGATCTGGACGATGCGAAGATGCTCGTGGCAAACGGCTGTATGGCGGTTGCCGAGGGTGCAAACATGCCTACCACCATGGAGGCGACCGAGTATCTGCAGAAGAACGGCGTGCTGTTCTGCCCCGGTAAGGCATCCAATGCGGGTGGTGTGGCAACTTCCGCACTGGAGATGAGTCAGAACTCCGAGAGACTTTCCTGGACATTCGAGGAGGTAGACTCCAAGCTGCAGGGCATCATGGTGAATATCTTCCACAGTCTGGACGAGGCTTCCAAGAAGTACGGCAAGGAGGGCGACTATGTTGCCGGTGCGAATATCGCCGGCTTCTTAAAGGTTGCTGAGGCGATGAAGGCACAGGGAATCGTGTAAAATATAACATGATAAAAATTTGGGGATCCCATATACTATGCAAATGGAGTGTATATGGGATTCTTTATTTTGTATAGAAACGGAAAATGAGAAAACAGATAGGTTTTCAAACGGTAACGACAGAACGTTATGCCGGTTGTGCAACCAGATGCAGTATGATACAATTTCAATAAATATGTCAGCAGTCGGAAAGGGCGGCAGTCAGTATGAATTTAGATTTTGCACAAAAAGACATAAAACCAATGCAGAAGAAAATGAGAAAAGTTTATGAGGGATTTCTCATTGGTGCGATTTTATTGATAACGGGTCTGATCGTATACACAAACCTGTTTCATTACTGCTATCGGATGAATGCGGATATCGCTTCAGAAGCGGTGCTTGCGCAGAACATATGGGAGAGCGGCGAATGGATTCCGAAATCATGGTATAACGGTACGGAGGTTAGGATTCTTTTTGCGGCAAATGCGGCGGCCTTATTTTATGGATTATTTCAGGATATGGCGATTGCCATGGGATGTGCGTGCTGCATTTTTACATTCGGTATTTTGGGAAGTCTCTACTTCTTTATTTCACAGTTTTCTTTTCGGCGGGAAGAAAAATTTTTATTTTTGTTGTTGTGTTTGACGCTTCCCAATCATTTTATGATGCTGGAATTATTCTATCTGTTTGCTTCTTACTATGCCGTTCATGTGATTTTATTGTTTCTTACATTGGGAGTTTATGTAAGGCTCCTTGGCGGCAAGCGGGTTCCTCTTGTCTGTCAGGCGTTGCTTGTTCTCTTTTCTTTTATCATCGGAATGCAGGGACTGCGGGGGATTTTAGTGCTCAATGTACCAATGTTTGCGACCGAAGCAGTAAGGCAGATTTGGCTGTGGTATCAAAAGACATGGAAGAAAAGGGACGGTTCTATAGCAGGCTGGTGCGCATTGTTACTGCTTGCGGGATATGCAGGCACGTTTGCGCCGTTTTCTGTGGGACAGGAGACGACCAGAAATATCAGAAAAGGGGTTGCAAAACTGTGGGAGACAGTGCTGCCCCAAGTGTTTGAAGCGGCGGGATTTGCCGGTGTGGAAGGCATAGGGAGAGTCGTACCGGCTTGCTTTCTGTTGATTGCGATCGTGGTGTTGGGCGGCTGCGTCTTTCAACTTCTGAAAAGGAAGGGGGAGGGGCAAATGCCGTTGGCTTGGGCGTATTTTCTGCTGTGGATGTCACTGGGCGTCACAATGGCGGCGGCAGCTTTTACAACGACAGACACTTCCAGGAGATACTATTTTGTGATTCTTCCGCTGATGGCTTTCGGATTTATCTGTTTCCTGCATTCTGTTAAAGAAAAGGCGGGATTCTTTCGGATTGCAGGTATCTTCCTGACACTGTTTTTACTTTTCTTTCAAGTTTGGGAAATTTATCTGCCCATCCTGCAAAGTGAAGAGCCGCCAAAAACAACAGAATACGAAGTGTGTCAATATTTGCGGGACAATGATTATGAGACAGCATATGCGGATTTTTATAAAGGCAATGTGATAACTGTGCTCTCGCATGGTTCTGTCCGTGGCGCGGCGGTTGCTTCCATGGAGAGAATGGATGTGTGTAAATGGTTGAGCAGCAAGGATTGGTATGCACCCAATATGCCTTATCATTCGCGGACTGCGTATGTTGTGTCGGAGGAGGAGCAGGAAGCGTTTGAAAAATTTCGTGCACAGCATTTAGATGAGATCCGGTTGGAGACTAAGATTGGATACTTGTATATCTATGGGTCAGATTATAATCTGTCCAGTTTGTAATACGTTTTGAAGGTGGAAGGGAATCAATATGGAATATCAATTTTATGGCTGGGAGTCTGCGGTTGTTCCGGCGCTTACACAGGAGTATGCGGGTATTGAGACCCCGCAAAAACTCTATGATGCTTTGACAAATATCTGGTGCGAGTATACCTGTGCGCCCAGACTGCGGGAAGGGTGGAGTGAGGAGAATAAGACGCTTGGACAGTGTTCCATCACGGCATTTTTGGTACAGGATATCTTTGGCGGAAAGGTTTACGGGATCCCCAGAGAAGGCGGGACGTTCCACTGTTATAATGTGGTGGGAGGAAGTGTATTCGACTTGACCAGCGAGCAGTTTGGAGAGGAGAAGCTTTGCTATCAGGATAATCCCGAGCAGTTTCGCGAGGTGCATTTTGCAAAGGAAGAAAAGCGGGAACGCTATGAATATCTGCGGGATGCGCTAAAAAAACTGTGTGCGAAATAGAGAGCATTTTACGGCGCCGTCAGTGCATCTGGCGGCATTTTTCTTGTTACGGGGGAAAGAAAATGATATAATGTCCCTCTCAGGGAGGAAACGCAGTGATCACGATTGCCATTTGTGACGACGAAAACCGGATAGCGGAGCAGATCAGGACTTTTACCTCGGATTTTTTGCGGGTAAATCATGTAGAGGCGTCTATCGTTCGATTTTCCGACGGGAAGGAATTATTGGACTACGAAAAGAACATCGACATTCTTTTTCTGGATATTCAGATGAAAGGCATAGACGGCATGGAAACTGCGCGCAGGCTGCGCTGTCGTAATTTTAGGGGTGTTATTATCTTTATCACCATTCTGAAAGAACTGGTCTTTCAATCGTTTGAGGTGCAGGCATATGACTATCTGGTGAAGCCGATCGATCGGAAGAAGTTTGATAAAACGATGGAACGTCTGCTGGCTTCTTTGGAGAATGTCAGCAAAGAAAAACTGCTTGTGCAAAAAGGCTATGAGAGAAGTATTATTGCTTTTGATGACATTATATTTGCTGAGATCATGGATAAAAAGGTATATCTGCACCTGACGTCTTCGGAGGTGGTGGATTATTATGACAGGATCGAGAAGTTGGAGTCCAGATTGGATGAGCGTTTTTTTCGCTGTCACAGAAGTTATCTGATCAATCTGAAATATTTGAAGGGCTGCAAAAACGGTACGGCATATCTGGAAAATGGAAAAGAAATCCCTGTTTCCAGGCTGCGGAGCAAGGCGTTTTCCGAGGTGATCTTGCAGTATATGAAGGAATGGAGATTGTGAAATGGCGGCATTTCTTGATTTTTTCAACAGCACTATCATAGGCGGAAGCCAACTGCTGATCGGTTTTTTCTTTTTTATCAACTGCCTGCAAAAAAAGGGAAAGTCCTTTTGCAATCTGCTTTTGGCTGTGCTTTGCTGCCTGGTAATGCTGCTTTCACCGACCGGAAGCGTCGTTCAATATTTGGTATATGCGTTCTTTCTTATCGTGATCGGTCTTTTGCTCTATCATGCCGACTGGAAATCCGTTTTTTTATATGCGGCTCTGACGGTGGATATCATGGAGCTCAGTTTTGGCATCATCAATTCTCTGTCAGGTATTTTGTATCCGCAGATTGCCCCTTTGTATCGTAATGCTGCCGCGACGATGTCTGTTTTGTTGGGGATGACGACGCTGGGATTATCCGGCCTTTGCTATTGGACGGCGTATCGTTTCTTTTTGTACGATGAAATGCGTGAGAAACAGTATCTTTATATCATCCTGATTCCCATTCTGATGATTTTCTTTTTAGATGAATATATCAGTTTGACCCTGTATGGCAATGTAGCGGTCAGAAATGCCGGCGGTGACGCTATCGCTGTCAATCATTATCAAATGCTTTTGATCCAGCTTTTTGGCATGGCAAGTTTGTTCTGCATCCTGTTTGCCTACAAAAAGCTGCTGCAAAATTTTCATTTGCGCACGGAATTGTCACTGTTGGAGCAGGAGGAACATTTCCTGAACCGGTATGTGGAGGAGGCACGGGCACGCTATGAAAAGACGGGATCTTTTCGCCATGACATTAAAAATCATGTTACAGTGGTCAAAGATCTTTTACAGAGCGGGAAGCAGGAAGAGGCGCTAATGTATATCGGCGATCTGGCGGATCTGGCGGAGGGGCTTTCCTTTCCGTGCAGCACGGGCAATCCCGTGGCGGATATTTTAATTGAAAATAAATTGGGAATTGCCAAAGCCATGGGGATCGATGTGGAGTGCTCCCTGCTTTTGCCGTATCCCTGTCCGATACGCGATATTGATTTTTGTATTATCTTGTCGAATGCTTTGGATAATGCGGTCAAGGCGTGTCGGGATGTAAAGGATGGAGCGGAAACGTATATCCGCGTGACGGGGCGGATCCAGGGAGATTTCGTTTTGCTGGAAGTTGAGAACAGCTTTCCGGGAAAAGGCACGGTAAACAGGGGGACAGGATTGTCAAATATCAAGTCGGTTGCGGAAAAGTATCAAGGGACAATGAGTATCAAAACACAGGGAACCTCCTTTCTCTTAAGCGTTCTGCTTGTCATTCCACGGCAGGAAGAAAGCATCCCACGGCAAATCGGTTAAATCCTCTTTTTGTATGTCGAAATGCAAAGTGTGAGCAGAATGACGCAGAGATTCTGCGAGGAAAAGGAGGAAATCATATGGAAATGGAAATCAAAGTAGGAAGCAGCACCTACAAAACCGACTATGCGGACCGGCTGCAGACGGAGCGGGACAACGCGCAGAAGGCTGAAAACGGGCAGAAGGCGGATCGGGCGCCGGAGCAGAAACCCGCGCCGCATGACGAGTACATCAGCAGCGAAAAATCCGGTGAGAAGCCGAACGGTCTCTATCATGTGGGGCAGGATGAGAACGGCAACAAAAAGATTTATTTTAACGATCCGAAGAAAGCAGGAGCGGATGCCCCGGACGACGGCGAGGAGAAATGCGTCGGCAACACGGATCAGGTGGATCGGGAAATCCGGGAACTGAAACAGAAAAAGCAGCAGCTGGAGCAGGAGTTAAAGCAGGCTTCCGGGGATGAGAAGAAAACGAAGGAGCTGGAGAACAAGCTGGCACAGGTAGAGCAGGAACTTTCTCAGAAAGACAATGACACATACAGAAAGCAGCATTCCAAGTTTACGGATCGGTAAAGCATTGTGTATCACAGCAGGAGAGCGTTTGCGGGAAATCAGCGGGCGCGCTCCTGCTTTCTGTTTTACAGTGCATGATTCGCTTTTTCTGTGGGAAATGAGAGGGTAATTGACAAAGCCATCTCTTTTGGGGCAATATGTAAGAGTGATTGGATAAAGACAAGGAGAGAGTGACATTGGAACATACGATACTTTTACTGGAAGACGATGCGGATCTGATCGACGGGCTGACCTATTCTCTGCAGCGAGAAGGGTATATTGTAGACATAGTGCAGACGATCAAGGCGGCGTATGCTAATCTGAAAGAAAAAAACTACAGTCTTTTATTGTTGGACGTTACCCTGCCGGACGGAAACGGCATGGATGTGTGTCGTTTTGTGCGGGAGCGGGACAAGCAGGTGCCGATCATCTTTCTGACGGCGATGGATGAGGAGGTCAATGTGATCCGTGGGCTGGACGGCGGCGCGGACGACTATATCACGAAGCCTTTTAAACTGGGAGAGTTGTGTTCCAGAATCCGGGCGCTGCTGCGGCGGAGCGGGATGTGTGAGACAGAACGGGCGAATCGGCTTACATCAGGGCCTTTAACCATTGATCTGCTCGGAGGCAGCGCATTTTTTAATGATCGCCTTTTGGAGCTGACGGTCGGAGAATACCGCCTGCTGTGTCTGCTGGTCCGCAATGCAGGGCAGACTGTTTTAAGGAATACCATACTGGATGCACTCTGGGATGGCAGCGGTAATTTTGTGGATGATAATACGCTGTCCGTCTATATCCGCAGGCTGCGGGAAAAGATTGAGGACGAGCCATCCAATCCGAAATATCTGCTGACGGTACGGGGGTTCGGATACAAGTGGAAACGTGAAAAGAACTTCTAGCCGCTCATGCCAGAGGGCATATCGCGGAGAAGTTCTAAGTTTCACGCAGGAGAATGCCCAAAAGGCGGCATTCTCCGTGCGGATTTGAGATTTTGTGATGCGGAATCATGTGGGTGGCGGAGGTTGTGGCGAATATGTTACAGGATAAAAATACACGGTATTACATTGCGGTTTTAGCGGTATTGTTTGGCGCATTTTTCTTATGGGCATTCTTTTTGTCGTGGTTTCACGGAAGGGAGGCGCAGAATCTTTTGTTTGAGCGGGAACAAACCATCGTTTCTTCCCTGATGGAGCAGGGGGTTCCACGGGCGGCGATTGCGCAGGCAGTCAAGGGCGCTGAGCCAAACGGAGCGGGAGCGGAATTGCTTGCGCAGCTTGGGCATACACAGAGCATCCCTTTTTGGCTGTTTCCCACCATTGACAGATCTGTGCGGCTGTTTGGCGGGATCGCGGTCGGAATGGCAGGGGCGTTAGCGATTATTTTGTTTGGTATGTCTATCCGCTTTTTAGGAAAACGGGAGAAGCTGTATCGCCGGGCGGAGGGCATCATCACCCGGTTTTCCGAGGGAAATTTTGACAGTCATCTGCCGCAGAATGAAGACGGAAGCATCTATCAGCTGTTTGCGGCGGTGGAGGAACTGGCTGTGGCACTGCGGGCACAGAGTGAGAAAGAACAGCATAGGAAGGTCTTTTTGCGGGATACGATCTCTGACATCTCCCATCAGCTGAAGACGCCTTTGGCGGCGCTGCACATGTACACGGAAATCATAGCGCAGGAACCGGATCATAAGGAGACCGTGAAACATTTTTCCGAAAAAATCATGCAGTCGATCGACCGCATGGAGCAGCTTGTGCAGACGCTTCTCAAAGTCAGCCGCATCGATGCGGGAAGCATTGTCTTTCAAAAGGAGTGGCTGTCCGCTGCCGAGTTGGCGGAGAGTGCGGCTGTAGATTTGTCTACAAGGGCGGCGCAAGAGGGGAAAAAGCTTATCATGGAGGGCGACTCGGCACAGATGATTTTTTGTGACAGGGAGTGGACGAGGGAAGCGCTCGCAAACCTGATGAAAAATGCGCTCGATCATACGGATGAGGGCGGCGCAGTCACGGTTTTCTGGGAAAGGTCTCCGGCCATGTTCCGGCTGTCGGTGGCGGATAACGGCTGCGGAATCGCCGCAGAAGACTTGCCGCATGTATTCAAACGATTTTACCGCAGCAAAGGAGAGGGATGCCGGCAGGGAATCGGTCTGGGGCTGCCCCTTGCCAAGTCCATTGCGGAAGGGCAGGGCGGTATCCTTTCGGTAAGCAGCACGCCGGGGGAGGAAACTGTGTTTACTCTTATGCTTCCAACCGAGGCTGTAAAGCAGTTTCCGTAAGGTAGATTTCGAAGGGATTCCCCTTTTTCTTACACATTTGTAAGGTTGCTTTCACGAGATTGTAAGCTGTTCCTGCTATCATTCTGAGCAGAAAGACAGGCGGTTTAGAGTTGAAAGGAGGAGCAGTTTACAATGGAAATTGTGGAAGTACGAGATCTTTGTAAAACTTACGGGACAGGCGAAGCGAAAGTAGAGGCATTAAAGCATGTTTCGTTTACGTTACAAAAGGGGGAGTTTGCGGCGGTGATTGGGGAGTCCGGTTCCGGCAAGAGCACCTTGCTTAACTGTATCGGCGCATTGGATGAACCCACAGGCGGACAGGTTTTCATAGACGGACAGGATCTGTTTACCATGCGGGAGGAGAATCGCACCATTTTCAGGCGCCGTAATATTGGCTTTATTTTTCAGTCGTTTCATCTGATTCCAGAACTCAACGTGGAGCAGAATATTATGTTTCCCCTCTTATTGGATCATAAGAAACCGGATAGCGGACAGGTAGAAGAAATTCTGGCAGTGCTGGGGCTGCGGGAGCGGCGCGGACATCTGCCGGGGCAGCTTTCCGGCGGTCAGCAGCAGAGAGTGGCGATCGGCAGAGCGCTGATCACGAGACCGAAACTGATTCTGGCGGATGAGCCGACCGGAAATCTGGATCGGAAAAACAGCAAGGAAGTGATGGAGCTTTTGACAAAGGCATCCAGACAGTACCAACAGACCATTTTAATGATCACGCACAATCCGAATCTGATCACATCCGTAGACAGAGTGATGCAGGTGGCGGATGGTATTCTGAGCGATCTGGGAGGGAATGTCAATGAAAAATTATCTTAATCTCATTCCTATTTCGGCAAGGATTCATCGCAGACAAACCCGCATGACCAGATGGTGTATTGTAATTTCCGTATTTTTGATTTCCGCGATCTTCGGTATGGCGGATATGTTTTTGCAAAGTCAGAAAAACCTGGCCATCATGACGGACGGCGCATGGCATGTGATGTTTCGGGAACTTACGGAGGAGCAGACGGCGATGCTTGCCGCAAGGCCCGAAGTGAAAACGCTCACCCGCTATGCGGCGACAAACTATAAGCTGGATATGGGCTATGCGGTGGCCGGTGTGGAGACTGTTTTATGCGGTTTTGACGAAACCTTTTTAGCAATTTATCCTTCCGTCCGTCTGCTTGACGGAAGCTTCCCCAAAGAGAACGGAGAGGCGCTTGTCACGGAGGGTATGTGCGGCAGATTGGGGCTTTGTGTGGGGGACGAGGTGGAGGTGACGACGCCTGACGGGTCTCTTTCCTTTCAAATAAACGGTATCGTGGAGGATACTTCCATGATGCTTAAGACGGATGCCTTTGGCGTCTTTGTGAATACGGAAACCTATCTGTCCTGTTTTCGGAAGGCGACGCTGCAGGAAGACTTCGCTTATTATGTGGAGTTTGTACCGAACTGCAGGATACAGAAGGCAATCAAAGAGATCTGCGCACAGCTGCAGATCCCGGAGGATCAAGTCTCTGAAAATGCGAGATTGATGGGAAGCATGCTGCAGAGCAGCGACCGGTATATTTGGATGCTGTATCTGATCGCGTTTATTCTGGCGGTATTGGTGGCTGTTTCCGGTATGATGATGATCCTGGGAAGTATGAACAGCAGTGTGGCACAGCGGACGGAATTTTTCGGGATGATGCGGTGTCTGGGCGCGACGGCAAAGCAGGTGCGGCGCTATGTGCGGATGGAGGCGCTGTTCTGGTGCCTGAAGGCGATTCCTATAGGGCTTTTCGCCGGTGTCGTGACGGTGTGGGGGCTGTGTCGGATGTTACGGGCAATAACACCCACATGGTTTTCGGAAATGCCGAGATTTGGGGTCAGCCTGCCGGGGGTGATTTTCGGGATTCTGATTGGAGTTTTGACCGTGCTTGCGGCAAGCAGGACGCCTGCCCGCAAAGCTTCGGAGGTCTCGCCGTTGACGGCGGTTTCGGGTAATGCCGATACGGTGTTTGCCGCAAAGAAGGCTGCAAGCACGAGGCGGATTCATGTAGAGACGGCGCTCGGACTGCATCACGCCATGGGCAGCAGGAAACATCTGATTTTGCTGACATCTTCCTTTGCGTTCAGTATCATCCTGTTTCTGGGATTTGGCATAGGAGTGGACTTTATGGGACATGCGATCGTGACGCTTCGCCCCTATACGCCGGATGTTTCGATTGTCAGTCATGACAATTCCTGTGACATATCGGATTCGCTTTATCTGTCATTACGGGAGAATCCAGCCGTTAAACGAGTCTTTGGGCGCAGTTTTTCATATGACTTGCCGGCACAGATACAGGGAGAGGATAAGACGGTCATGCTGCTTTCCTACGAGGCATATCAGTTTGATTGGGCAAAGGGGAGTTTGCGGCAGGGCGATATGGATCGTGTGCGGGACGGAGAGGGTATCTTGCTGGTGGAAAAACCGGGATTTGCAGCCGAAGTGGGTAACAAAATAGAACTGCGGACCCAAATGGGGATACAGAATGTAGAGGTGGTCGGGATTCTCAGCTATGCCCCTTTTGATAATGGAGAAAATGTGGGTACGATCATCTGCTCCGAAGACTTGTTTCGACAGCTGACGGGTGAAGACGGTTATACGATTTTGGATATCCAGTTACGGGATCAGTCCGATGCGGTGGTGGAAGCGATTCGCAGCATGGCGGGAGAGGCTTACAGATTCTCTGACAGTCGGAAAAACAATAGGGAAACACGGGCGGTTTATTTTTCCTTTTCCCTGTTTGTTTACGGGTTCCTGGCAGTGGTTGCGCTGATTGCGGCATTCAATATCATCAACAGCATTGCCATGAGCGTGGCGGCGCGGATTAAACAGTACGGCGCTATGCGGGCGATCGGTATCAGTGCCGGGCAGTTACAGTCCATGATCGCGGCTGAGACGCTTACTTATCTGCTCGGTGGGCTGGCGGAAGGGCTTTTGTTGGGGCTGCCGCTCCATTACTATTTGTATCAATGGGCAATCACCGATAGATGGGGCGATATCTGGGTGCTGCCGTTGTCGAAATGTCTTTTGATCATGGCGGTGATGACCGTATCGGCAGTGGCAGCCATGAGGGGGCCGGTCAGACGGATTCGGGAAATGTCGGTGGTGGAGACGATCGGCACCTCGTAAGGCGCATGGTCAGAAGAAAGGAAGAAGAGAGTCGCTTGTCGGTTGACAGGCGGCTTTTTTCGTGTTAAGGTATTCCACAATCGCATGGTACGTGATGGAAAATCAGAACCCAATTTGAGATTTGTTTTGCGCTCTTTAGCATTGTATGTTTTGTAATGAGGAAAAACGATATGTAAGGAGTACAGAAAGGCAGGGACATAGCATGAGTTGGTTATGGATGATCGTGGTGACTTTTTTTGCGGGGCTGGGCGCAGGGCTTGGGACAGGCTTTGCGGGAATGAGTGCAGCGGCGGTAATCAGCCCCATGCTGATTACCTTCTTGCATATGGATGCTTATATGGCGGTGGGAATTGCCTTATCCTCCGATGTGCTTGCCAGTGCGGTGTCCGCCTACACATACGGAAAGAATAAGAATCTGGATATCAGAAACGGTCTGATCATGATGGGTAGTGTGCTCGCTTTTACGGTGGTGGGCAGTTATGTGGCAAGTCTGGTCCCGCCGGCGACTATGGGCGGTTTCTCCGTGTTTATGACCTTTCTGCTGGGCATTAAATTTATTGTAAAGCCTGTTATGACCACCAAGGAGGCGATGGGAGAGGTGTCCGCGAAGAAGCGGGCGGTGCAGTCCCTCATAGCGGGTGTGATGATTGGATTCATCTGCGGGTTTATCGGCGCGGGCGGCGGCATGATGATGCTTTTGATCCTGACTTCGATTCTGCACTATGAGTTGAAGACCGCCGTGGGAACCAGCGTGTTTATCATGGCGTTTACCGCCTTTACGGGAGCGGCGTCGCACTTTGCCATTGGCGGGGCGCCCAACTGGCCTGTGTGGGTGCTGTGCGTGATCTTTACCTTTATTTGGGCAAGGATTGCGGCGGTGTTTGCCAACAAAGCGGAACCGAAGACGTTAAACAGGGCGACGGGCGTCGTACTGGTAGTGCTAGGGGTCGTGGTGATGGGATTTCAGTTTTTGACAAAGGCGGCATAGCCATAGGCTGTGCTGTTTTTTTGATAAAAAAAATAGGTAGATAATGGAGGAAAAATAATGCAGGCAGTATATCCGGTTTTATTTACAAAGACAAAAGAATGTATTTTAGTGGAAGCGCCTGATCTGGAAGTCTTAACCGAAGGAAAAGATATGAAAGACGCTATTGCTATGGCAAGGGATGCAATGGAATTGAAATGCGTTACTTTAGAAGATTATAAAAAGGAAATCCCTGTGCCGTCTAACACTTTGGATATTAACAAAGGCACTTTCGCAGAAGAAGGGGAGACGATTGTATCTTACGTCGATATTGATTCAGGAGAATACAGAAGAAAAATAGATAACAAAACCGTCAGAAGAAGACAAAGGGTATCATAACGCAATCACTCGCGAAAACTTTCTTTTTTGCTCCGCGGACAGATGATGGCTGACCAGAATCAACGTCAGCTCCGGCTTGGATAACAGATTTTCTTTAATTCTGTCCGCGTTTTCGCCGACAATCGTATGTAAGCCGTCAGGCATAGCCGACAGGTCTTTATCCAGAGCGCTGTCTCGCAGGGCTTTCCGGATTTGTTCTTCTGCAAATTCTTCTCCGAGCGTAATGTTATCTAAGATCGTGGTGTTAAATAAGAATACATCCTGTTCGATATAACTCATTTGCTGCCAAAGTTGTTCCGGTCGGCAGTCTTTGACTTCCCGGTTTCCCAAGCGGATGGAACCCGTATATTCGGGCAGACATCCCAACAGCAGTTTTAACAGCGTGGATTTTCCGCAGCCGGAAGCTCCGGTCAGGGCGTACTTTCCGCCTTTTTCAAAGTGAATGCTAAAGTCATTTATGATCGTTTCCTGATCATAGCCGAAAGTTACATGTTCCATCGTGATTCCGTTTTGCATCACAGCCGCCGGTATTTCAGATTCTGTGTCCGTATGAATTTTTTCATTTCTGCGCTGCTTTTCGCACATCATTTCAGTTTTATCTGCGGGTTCCTCTCTCTGAATAAACATTTTTTCAAAATAGGGTTTAGAACTTTGTATCGACAATATATCCTGCGTGATATTATTAAGCCCCGCGGAGAGATTTCCGCACAGATTACCGCCGCCGGTCAGGGCACCCGTGAGGATGATGCCTTTGACAGACAAAAAGCCGATCAGGGTGACGTGCAGCATCTGACAGATAATGTTGACGCAGCCCATTCCTGAGCCGAGCCAACCTTTCACATAAGCCAGACGGAAGCGGGGATATTCCATTCGCTCACCGGAACGCGCCACGCCATTTAAAAACCGTGATTCCCGATCAAAGAAGCGCAGGACGTCGTAACCGCACAGCAGCTCCTTGAGCGAGTTGACGGCGGCCGCCTGTTCCTGTGCGCAGTCATTCCCCAGAGCTTTCATTCGTTTATAAAAAAGTTTGGGAACGGACAGCATGATCGCCGTTGTGACAAGAGAGGCAATGAGCAGTGACCAGTGGAGCGAGAGCAGGGCAGCGGTACTCAATACGACGGTGATTGTCTGGCGGATGCAGTCATAAAAAGGATTCCAGGCGAGATTCTCGATTTGGGTGATATCATTGGTAAACAGAGATAAAGATTCGCCGACGGATCGTTGATGAAACTGCCGATAGCTTTTTTGCAGCAGCATGTTGGCAATATCCTGACGGATTTCGTTGTTCATTTTACGGATCAGGCGGCAGCGAAAAAAGGTTTCCGCGCCGGTCAGTCCGTAAATCAGAAACCAGACCGCCACAAGGAGCAGCGTCCAATACAGAAACTCTTTCATATTTCTGTCGATGATACCCTGAAACGCCTGCATCATCAAGAGATTGGCACTGACCTGAAACCCGCAGAGGATTACCAGGAAAGCGATTACGAATAGGTTTTCTTTCCAATATTTTCTCAGATAAAGGAACAAGCAAATCTCCTCCCTTCGGGAAATTTACGCGGTTAATCGCTTTGCTGTTTGTTTGGGTGACTTTCCGTTTCTGTCTCCGTTGCCAAGCCGGTTTTGCCTGTTACATTGTCTGATAAACAGGAATTATCATAATTCCCGAAATAAATATAGTTCTTTCCGCTCTGAACCAGATCCCGGTCGCTGTACTGCGCGCCCCATTGGTCTTTTTGGAGCAGGGGCGTATCGTAATTTCCGACGCAGATATAATTCATGCCGGTCTGCATAAAGCATTTGGCAAGATAGAGAAAGGGGATGAAAGCTGTCGGTTCGGCAAGTTCATAAGCAGTCACTTCTCCGTCTTCCAGTTCTAATTCCATGGAGCGCACAATCTGTTGTTCTTCCAGGGAGCTTAGCAATTCCTCCACGGTATCGCAGGGCATTTTCAGCTGCTTTGCGGCGGCTTCGGCTATGAAGTAACTGCGTTTCCGACAATGAAGGTATTCCAGCAATTCCAGACAACCCTGTTTAGATAAAAGGTCGAACAGACGGCGGTATTCCTCTTTCGGCGCAAGCCATGCGGCATAACCGTCTTTCGGTTCCGGCCAGAGTGTGACAAACGACAGATCCTCGGCATGAATATCCAGCATGATGCCACTTGCCGTCCTGAGCTGACTGAGCATCAGGCGGTTTAGCCTGTCGCCCGTATCGGGATGACAGGTTTCCAGATAACCCATCTCCGGCAGTCCGAGCCCGTCGTCCGGCAGATACTTGACGGTTGACCAGATTAAACGGCAAAGGCGGTCCAGCCGCTCCTTCTTCGGAAAGGAACACAGCCATCCGCCGACCGCATCTTCTATATCCACACGCTCGCTTCCTGCCCGCCCGAAAAGGGCGTCGATGGTAACGCCTAACGTATCGGCGATAGCGGGCAGTAACGTGATATCCGGGGCACCGCCGCACTCCCAGCGGCTTACCGCCTGCCCGCTGATGCCTACCGCTTCCCCCAATTCTTCCTGCGTCAGCCCGATGGCTTTGCGGAATTTGGATATTTGGATACCGACTAAGTGATCGTTCATATCGTAAGGACCTCCATATCAATGATAACTTGTATTGTACTCCAAATAATAGTTGGACACAAGGGAGGTACAGTTGCGTATGTTCAACTGATAATTGTTTTTGAAAACACTTAATTGGGCAATCGATACTTTTTTACAATTTGGAAACATTTTTGCGGTATACTTTTTGAGATAGGGAAGGGAGTGAATAAAATTGGCCAAAATACTGATCGTAGAGGATGAGCCTTCCATCAATGAACTAATTCGCAAAAATCTAAGTCTGACAGGGCATCATTGTACGCAGGCCTTCGATGGGACGGCAGCGGTCACACTTTTGGGAAACGGAAAGTTTGATCTGCTGGTGCTGGATATCATGCTGCCCGGACTGGACGGTTATCAGGTGTTTGAGAAGGCATTCGGGACGCCGACTATTTTTCTGACCGCAAAAAGTGAATTGCCTGATAAATTAAAAGGGTTGGCTATGGGGGCGGATGATTATCTGACAAAGCCTTTTCAAATGCTTGAGCTGGCGGCAAGAGTAGAGGCTGTCCTTCGGCGGACGAAAAAAACAGAGACGGAATTTGTGATGGGCGATCTCAAAGTTGATTTTGACAGGCATCAGATTTTCTTAAAGGGCACAGTCGTTGAGTGTACGCCCAAAGAATACGAACTGTTGGAGGTATTGATCAGGAATCGCAATATTGCCCTTTCCAGAGAAAAGCTGTTGGAGTTGGTGTGGGGATGGGAGTTTGACGGCGGCACTCGTACTGTGGACGTCCACATTCAGAGACTGCGGCAGAAACTGCGTCTGGAAAACGAAATCAGAACCGTTTATAAGTTGGGGTATCGATTGGAGGTTCACGAATGAAAAAGAAGATTTTCTTTGCCACCCTCGTTCTTTTTACGGTATTACTGAATTCGATGATTCTGATCGTTTCCAATGTGATTTTAAAAGATAAGCTTTCTACTGCCCGTGAAAAATGTCTGGCGGAGCATTACGTGATTGCTTCGTCTCTGGTAGGGGATATGCAGGCGTTGGAGCAGCGGGGAAATCCTGTGGAGGAAAATATCGACAGTCTGATGCGTTTGTATTCCCGATACTTGCAGGGAAAGGGCGGTGGGCTTGCGGTGTCGTTTTCAGGAGAATGGATTTATGAAAGTCCTGCAATCACGGTGGAGAAAAAAGGAATTTTCCCGCAGGACACAGGTCACAGTCAGGAAAGACTCGTATATCTGAAAAACAAAGATAACCCGATTCTTTGTGTGTATGGCAGTTTCCCCGCTCCATTTCAGGAGTACGGTCTTTTGTATCTTGGAGATTTAAGCGTCCCCATCCGTTCGTGGCGGCAGACGAAAAATATTCTTTTTCTGGCAGGCGCCGGAATCATGCTTGTAATGGCGTTTTTTCTTTCTTGGTTCCTGCATGTTATTTTTCGCCCCTTAAGGCAGATTTCCGTCACTTCCGCAGGGATTGCAAACGGAAATTACGGCAGCAGAATCCCGGTTCATGGAAAGGATGAAATTTCCGGTGTAGCGCGGCACTTTAATTTGATGGCAGAACAGGTGGAAATGCAGATCAAACTGCTTGCTGAGGCTGCAGAGCAGAAACAGCAGTTTATTGATAATTTTTCCCATGAACTGAGGATTCCGCTGACAGCGATTTACGGGTACGCCGAGTATATCCAAAAAGCATCCGTATCGGAAGAAGAACGCTATGAATGTACGGAGTTTATCATGTCGGAGTGCGGCAGGCTCCGACATATGGCTTATCAACTCCTTGACATGGCATTGCTTCGGGAGGATGAGGGAAAGAGCGGAGATTGTTCCCTGAAAGCGCTTTTTGCGCAGTCGGAGAAAGTGATGCAGATGCGGGCGGCGGAAAAGGGCATAAGCCTGTCCTATGAACTGACTCAGGATTATGTTGTCAGAGGAAATGCAGGGCAGCTTCAGATGGTGATCGATAACCTGATTGACAATGCAATCAAGGCAAGTCAGACGGAAGGAGAAGTCAGAATTTTCGCCTATGCGGAGAAAACGCAGATTGTTGTGAAAGTGGAGGATCATGGGATCGGCATGGAACCGGAGCAGCTGTTTCATATCAGGGAGGCGTTTTATCGCGTGGATAAGGCGCGCAGCCGGACTGCCGGCGGAGCAGGGCTGGGGCTTGCAATCTGCGAGAAAATTATGCAGATGCATCACGCCGGAATGACATTTCTTTCGGAACCCGGTAAAGGAACCGTTGTGAAACTGTCTTTTCCAATCAATTAAAATTTTCAGGTCACAAATTATTTTACAAGTTCATAATAACTCAGATATTTTTTGGATACAAAAGCGTTTTATAGTGTACTTATCAAAGAAAACAACAGAAAGGAGATTCACTATGAAACAGAAAAACATTTTAAAATTGGCAGCGGCAGCAATTGCCGTCATTGGCGCAGGCACGATTCTTTTTTATTCGGCATCGGAGGTGTCTCTGGCGGCGAATGAGGGAAAGGTGGAGAAGATAGCCACCACCTATCGAGTGCCGGACAGCTCGGAAGCGACATTGCCGGTGCAGGAGGAGAAGAAAGAAAAAAGGGAGGAGAAACAAGAAGAGAAACAAGAAGAGAAACAGGGAGAGAAGGGAAACGTAAATTATACGTTAAGTATGGACAGTCTGAA
The DNA here is from genome assembly GCA_002361735.1 of Lachnospiraceae bacterium UBA3282. Lineage (GTDB taxonomy): Bacteria > Bacillota > Clostridia > Lachnospirales > Lachnospiraceae > UBA3282. The sequence goes on from DETS01000016.1 coordinate 20,570, forward strand.
TACCGGAACGCCGGCGGATACAGATTTAACGATGGAGGAGGCGGCTGAAACAGGCGCAGGGTATTTGCAGAAGATATTCGGACTGGATCTGGAGGGCGCTTATGTATACATGAGTTATTATCCGGGGACGGAAACTTTTCCCCGCCCTTTCTGGTCGGCAGACGTTCTGTTTGAGAAAGAGCAGAAGCCGGAGAGTACGAGATGGACATATATGATAGATGCGGTGACGGGAGAACTTTTTACGATCAGCCATAGCAGACAGTTGGATGTAACGGTTTCGCTTGCCTATGATGCGGCTCTGGAAAAGGATTACAGTGTTTATGCGGAACTTGCAAAAAAGAAGGCGGAGGAATGTAATCTGCTGGACTGCCCCATAGACAGGGTAGAATACAATTGTCAGGGCTATGGCGGAAACGATCCGACAATCGCCATAAATGTTATCGGAGAAAACGGAAAAATTGTCAATATGGATTTCTCGCGGTATGATCAGACGTTTTTAGGGTTTATTACGGATACTTCACGGAAAATAAGCGAATCCGCGCTTGAGAGTTTGGTCGGAGAAGTGGAGTCGGGTGATGCAAAGGACACACAGGATATTGAGGTCGATACAGTTACTTGGACAACGAGTATCATAAAATAATAATGGATACCTCTAAAACAGACTGCAGTTTCCGCCAAACACACGGATTCTGCAGCCTGTTAGGGTCATTTCAGGTTACATTTCGGCTTATGCGCTATACGCCTCCCATAATAATGCAAATGATTTCTTTATAAGAGGCATTTTTCTAAGTAGGCGGCCACACCGTCCTCCTCATTGGAAAGGGTGATAACATCCGCAATGTCTTTGACTTCCTGAATGGCATTCCCCATTGCGACGCCGGTGCCGCACATTTTTAACATACCGATATCGGTATAATCGTCTCCAAAGGCAATGATTTCTGCCACATCAACATGGCACGCTTCACATATTGCTAAGATTGCCTTTTCTTTTGTGATGCCGCTTTTTGTAAATTTATACCAATCGCCATCTGAAAATCGCTGGCTGTCAAGGTCTGCAAAATGGTCACACAACTTTTGCGCAAAGTGGGAATCGGGTATCTCAACGCATATTTTTAATGCTTCGTACGGAAAGTCCTTAAAATCGGTATAGATGCTGTCGCCCCAGCTTTTGTCCTGCTCCTTTGGATCGGTTTTATAATTCCAATAATGCGCATCTAAGGTGTCAACTGTGATTTCACAATCCGTGCCGCATAGCTCTCTTGCGGATGCAATAAAGCTGTTTGTCTCTTTTATGGAAAAAGTGGAGGAGCATATGATTGTTTCGTTGATCCGTACCAGTGCCCCGCCGCTGGAAATCAGAATATTAGGCTTCATTTCTCTTAAGAAGTTCAGACAATTTTGTTCGCTTCTTGATGTTGAGATGCCGATCAAATATCCGCATCTTCTACATTTAGATAATGTCTCCCAAGTATATTCCGATATGGTTTTGTCATCCCTTAATAAAGTGCCATCCAAATCAAAAAGTAATATCTTAGGGCTTTTCATGATGTGTTCCTCTCCAAAATCAAATTTTTAAGATTATAGCACATTCCCCGGCGGATGTCATTGCAGAAATTGATGGATATTTCAGGCGTACCATGCAATTCCGGTATCAAAAATAAAAAGAATACCTTGACATTGGTATAACACGCTGTTATATTATATGTATAACGAGATGATATACATAAGAAAGGAAATACATATGCTGCAAAAACTATCCGACGCGGAACTGGAAATTATGAAGATCATTTGGGAAAATCCGGAGGAAACGACACTCTTTTCCTATCTTATGGAAGAACTGGCGGCGCGGGGAAAACCCTGCCAGAAAAACACGCTCATCGTTCTCTTATCCAGACTTGTCGGCAAGGGGTATCTGAGCGCGACGAAGATCGGGCGGCGCAATGAATATGTACCCCTTATTTCAGAGGCTGCGTATCAGACCGGACAGACCCGACATTTTATTGACAAGGTTTATGAGGGAAGTGTCAAGGGGCTGGTTACGAATCTGATCGCGGGAGATCTTCTCACCGAGGAGGAGTATGAGGAGCTGAAAGCGCTTTTGGAGGGAAGAAGGTTATGAATCTTATTTTTCAGACAGTTTTATCTATGTCCTTCTCTGGGACGCTTCTGATATTGGCACTGCTTCTTGGTGAGCGGCTCTGGAAAAGGAAACTTAGCAGACAGTGGCAGTATTATATCTGGCTGGTCGTCCTGTTGCGGCTGTTCCTTCCCTTTGGTCCGGAGGCAAGCCTGATGGCGCGGGCGGAGCAGACGGCGGAACGCATGATGATACAAAGGACAGAGAGGGCGCGGGAAGCATATTCGACGGAGGAGAGTACCGAAGAAAGACAAGAGCAACGTTTAGGGGAAGATGAAATTTTTTATGGAAAGGAAAGCGCGACGGTTTCTGATCCACAGGCATCAGGAAGCAACTTGAGGGATGGGGAAGCACATTGGAAGGACAGTGCTTTTCTTGCGAATGGATCGCCTGTTGCAAAAGTGGCGGATACTGCATGGAAATATCTCTGGATCATCTGGTTGGCGGCAGCATTTGCAATCCTGCTCCGAAAGATAACCGTTTACCGGAGTTATACCAGATATGTGACAGTCGGGGCGGAGCCGGTAAACGACACTGCACTTTTAGACCGGCTTGCGGTGACGGCGCAGGAGATGAGAATTGGCAGCCCCATGGAACTGCGCGTAAATCCGCTTGTGGCGTCGCCGATGCTTGTGGGATATTTCCATCCCTGCATCGTATTGCCGCGTGAGGATGTTTCAACAAAGGAATTTCAGTATATCGCCATGCACGAATTGACGCATTACAAGCGCAGGGATATTGTTTATAAATGGATGGTACAGCTTGCGGTCTGCCTGCACTGGTTTAATCCGCTTGTCTATGTGATGAGACGGGAGATCGAGAAAGCCTGCGAGTTTGCCTGTGACGAGGCGGTGATACGAAGGACGGGTTATGACCGGGCTAAGGATTACGGAGAAACATTGCTGGGCGCGATGGCGGCAGGCGGAGCGAATCGGAAGCCTTTTGCTGCCGTTACCATGAGCGCCAATAAGGAACTTTTGAAAGAGAGGCTGGGAGTAATCATGGATGGTGGAAAGAGAACGAAGAAGGCGGGAATCATGGCGGCAGGATTGACGGTGGGTATCGTGCTGGGAACGATTTTTATCGGGGTATTCCCAACGGTGGCGGCGGAGACGGACAGGGTAGAAATCAAAAGAAAGGCGGAAACAGTTGATGTGTCGGAAGCGGATGCCCAAAATGGAACTTTATTTCGGGAGAGAGAAGATGTCGTCATAGAGAAAAAGGTGGAGGGAGAATCGCAAATAGCCAAAGCGGAGGATTTAGAAAAGTATTACAAGGGGCGCAGTCTCCCCATGTTTCATATCGCATTTGGAAAATTGGCTGAGAAAGAACAGGAAGCGTGGCTTGACAGGATCTATGCGGACGGAGAGATCGATTTCTTTTCTGTCAGCGTGTGGCAGCTTGACGCAGACAGTCCGCTGATACAGTCTTTTGCGGAGAAGTTCTATGAGGAGGACGATATTGCTTTTTTCTCGGTTCTGGCGAATCAAATGGACGAGGAGACGTTGGAAAAATGGCTGGACCTGGCGCTTGCGGATGAGAAGTGGAATTTCCAGTCGATGCTCTATCATGAGTTGGAGCGGGATGACGAGCTGGACGCTTTGGAAAAAGCAAAGGAGGAGGAACGGCTTGCGCAGTATCGGGCGGTAGGGGTTACATGGAACGGGAAAAACTGTTATTATGAGGGGCAGCTTGTCCATATTTTTCTGGATATCCATATGCCGAACCAATCCTTTTATACGCTGGACATGAACCCGGCAGGCACGGTCAATATTAAGATCATCCGCGCGCAGGATGGCAAGATTACGGGCGTTACTTACATGACGGAGGCGGAGGTAGAGGAGCTGTTTGAAGATAAGTATGAGGAGGGAGAGAAGGACAGTGAAGCGGAGGCAGATGAACTGGAGAACGAGGACTTTCCACGGAAAATGATTGTGAGTATGCCTGTGTGCAGGATCAGAGAGGGCGCCGGGGAGGAGTTTCCGGTGATTGGACTGTTGGGAGAAGGAGAGAATGTCACGGTTCTTGGAAAAAAAGAAGGGATCGATGGACGGATGTGGTATCTGTTGGATCAGGAGTCACTGCCGGGGCAGCTTGATCCTTCTGTGAAGGAGTGCTATATCAGGGCGGATTTACTCACATAAATTTTGAACAGCTGGCATATACTAAAGCGTACACAGTTGACACTGTGTACACTTTTTGCTATGATGGAGGTATCAAAGGAGATGAGAGATATGCTGCTGGAACAAGCTACAAATGTAAGAAAAGAATGGAGCACAGTCTGTGACAGTGTTATTCATGAAAAACCAAAATTTATAAAACGTATTAGGGATAAAATGTGGCTTTCCAATTTGGAAACAATATCGGAGCTTTTGGAAGCATATTATTTTACTGCCATCAAATATATGGAAGATGATGGTTCTGTAACAGTATCTCTGAATGAAATTGACCTTGTAGAAAATGGAAAAGATGAACAGGAAGCGCGTCTGAATCTGGGCAAGGCTATATTAGAATATTCTTTCGACTATTACAGTGAATACGAAATGTATTCTCGCAGTCCCAATCGAAAGAAGCATATTCCTTACATCTTTAAAGCATTGATCATAGACGATCCGAAAAAGATAGGAGATATGTTGCAATGCCAAAATGGAAAGAACTAAAGAGATTCTGCGATAGGGATGGATGGGAATTATATAAAGATACAGATCACTATTTCTATCGCAAAGTGGATGATGATGGCAATATCAAGTTAACTAAAGTGTCAAAAGGTTCAGGAGAAATTCATCCCCATATGTGGCGGGAAATATTGAAGAAACAGTTACAGGTTACGCAAGAATATTTTAACAGTAAAATATGAGAGTAGGGCAAAGGTATGAAAGCGGCGGTTTTGCCAACTGGGGAGAACGATTCATTTATCCGCCTTCTCCACCTGTAAAATATCCGCAAACGGAATCTTGGTATTCACGATCTGCAATAACCGGCTGGTAACGTCGATACGGGCGACCAGACCGGTTATTTTGATATATTCGCCTTTATCAAAATAGACCACGGTTGCCATTTCGCCCTTTTTCAAAAGATGCATCTGCCTGTCCAGTTCTTCTTCCATTTCCGGGGAAAGCTCGATTTTGGGCACAAGTATTTTTTCCTTGGCGGCAAGCGCGTCGGGCAGTCCGCGCAGTGCCGCAAAGGGCATGAACTGTTTGGCTCTTTCTTCGATGGGCATTTTTTGTTTGGGTTTACTCGCCACTTTTGTGTCCTCCGATCTGATGATTCCGTTCTTTGGTGGTGGCGCCTTCCTCCAGGTTCATGCCCTTTAAGATGGCATCCTTGCCGAATTTATTCTTGATGCTGATGACCGCCTGCTGCATTTTGCGATTTTTCTCAAGCTCCGCAGCGTCCACGAAGAAATTGTACTGATGATATTCCTCGGGCATCACATGGTTGCAGGTAATGTTGATGCGATGGATCGCCCAATCCGGGTTGACGATTTTTTCATAGAGGGATGTTACCGCAGGAATCAGAATCAGGTCTGCATTACTGTCTGTATCCAGATTGGTCGTGCCGTGAGCGGAGGGGGCATTGAGGCGGTTGGAATAGCCTACATGCAGGGTGATGGAGCGGGTGACCAGATTCTTTTCCACCAGATCAAGACATAAAAGATCCATCATTTCTTTGACGATGAGCAGTCCTTTGTCAAAAGGATAGTCGCAGCCTAAAACCTGACCGCTGGTGAGGCAGTTTGTGTGGGGATGGTAATTTTTAATGTCTGCGATGGTGACGGGCTCTCTGCCCCGGGCGTGGTCGATCAAAAGCTCCGCGTCTACGCCGAACAGCTGATACAGCAGATTTTCATCCGCGGCGGCGATATCCCCCATGGTGCGGATGCCGAAAGGCTCCAGCCGTTTTGCAATACCGGCGCCTATACGCCAGAAATCCGTAAGCGGTTTGTGGGTCCAGAGGGTCTTTTGATAGCTTTCCTCCGTGAGTTCACCGATAAAGTCCTCGGCGTGCTTTGCCGTGATGTCAAGAGCGACCTTTGCCAGATACAGATTGGAGCCGACGCCGCAGGTGGCACGGATGCCGGTTTGTTTGTAGACATCCTGCATGATGGTAAAACCGAGCTGTCTGGCGGAGAGTCGGTAGAGCGAGAGATAGTCCGTCACATCCATGAAGGCTTCGTCGATAGAATAGACATGGATGTCCTCTTTGGAAATATATTTCAGATAGACGGCATAGATATCTGCGGAGATATCCAAATATTTCTGCATACGGGGCGGCGCGGTGATATAGTCTACGGATTTTGGAATCTCGAAGACACGGCAGCGGTTTTTGATTCCCTTTGCTTTCATGGCAGGGGTGATGGCGAGGCAGATGGTTTTCTCGGTTCGAGAGGGATCGGCGACCACCAGATTCGTGGTCATAGGGTCTAAGCCGCGCGCTACGCACTCCACCGAGGCGTAGAAGGATTTTAAGTCGATACAGAGGTAGGTGCGGGGCATGTGGTCTCCCTTCTGAGAAGTAGTAGTCTGTGCCTTTGGAATTTTTACACAGGAAGTCTGTCAAATTCCTATTATGCGTTTTACATGGCTATAGTATACTATAAGAACGCATGTTTGGTAAAGGGGTTTGGAGGGAAAAAGAAAGAAAAAAGAGGACAAACGGAGCAAATAATGGTAGAATACCCTTATACAATTGAAGGGGCAGGAAAAAATGAGCGTAATCAGCAGTAAGGATGTCTATCAGATCATCCGCAAGACTCTCGGCATCATCAATAATAAGATCATGGATCACGGGGAGATCACGGGCTATATCTTATATAAGATGATGGAGTATGAAAATACCTATACGGACCAAAAGTACACAGAGCAGGAGATGGTGGATTACACCATGCTCGGGATTCTGCATGACATCGGCCTTTACAAAGAAGACAATGTCAAGAACGTGACGGATTTCGAGACCAAGAATCTCTGGCAGCATTCCATCTACGGCTTTCTGTTTTTGAAATATCTGTCTCCGATCGGGGACAGGGCGGAGGTCATCCTTTACCATCATCTGGATTATAACCGCTACAGCATGATACAGAGCCGCTATCTGCATGTGATCGAGTTGTTGAATCTGGCGGATAAGATGGATACCGTCCTGCATTTGAAGGATGAGAAACTGGAACCCGATTACTTTGCAAAGTACCGCAATGTCAAGTTTTCCGGTGCGGCGCTTGATCTGTTCCAGAAAGCGGAGAAATGCTATGGAATCACGGGAAATCTGGTGAACGGCAAATACCGTGAGGAGCTGGATGTCCTTTTGGCAAAGAGAGCTTTTTCGGAGCAGTATAAGAAGGGCTTTTTGGAAATGCTGGTCTATACCATCGACTTTCGAAGCGAGCACACGGTCATCCATACGCTGGCAACGGTAAATTTTGCGGAACAGTTGGGCAGGCTTTCCCGCGTCTCGGGAAAGGATCTCAGGGATCTCCACTACGGCGCATTGCTGCACGATCTGGGAAAGATCGCGATTCCCTTACATATCCTCGAGTCCACGGGGCGTCTGAGCGATGACGAGATGAAGGTGATGAAGGCGCATGTGCGGATCACGGAGATGATTCTGGAGGGTGTGGTGGACGATGACGTTTTGCAGATTGCGGTCAGGCACCATGAGAAACTGGACGGGACAGGGTATCACAAGGGGTTGTCCGCAGAGGATATGACCCTGCCGCAGCAGATCATCGCGGTGGCGGATATTCTGAGCGCTCTCTATGGAAAGCGCAGCTACAAGGAGGCTTTCAGTAAGGAAAAGATTCTCGATATCATGAATTCCGATGCGGATAAAGGAAAGATCAATCGCAGCGTGGTGACGACTCTGGAAAGGAATTATGACAGTATCATTGCGGAGTTTGAAAAGGAGAAGGAGAGCACCATCGGATTGTATCTGAGGATCAAGGAGCAGTATGCGATTATGATTGAACGCTTCAAAAAGTTTGACTGAACGAAAAGAACTTCTAAAGACGTCTCGCCATAGGACGAGACGCCAAGAAGTTCTAAATTTCGTTCAAGAGAATGCCTGAAATACGGCATTCTCTGCCAGTGAAAAAGCTACAGGAATTTCTATGCTTTATTCAAGAGAATGCTTGGGAAGCGGCATTCTCTGCATTTCTGATATAGGAGGTAAATGGAATATGGAACAGGCGAAGGTTTATTTTACATCTTTTAAGGCGACGGAGCATGAGAATTTATTGCAAAAGCTGCACCGTCTGATGAAGACGGCAGGGTTTGAGAACATTGATTTTACGGATAAATACGCAGCAATCAAGATTCATTTCGGGGAGTATGGGAATCTGGCGTTTCTGCGTCCGAATTACGCGCGGGTGGTGGCGGACTATGTAAAGGAATTGGGCGGTAAGCCTTTTTTGACGGACTGCAATACCCTTTATGTGGGCAGCAGGAAGAATGCGCTCGATCATCTGGAGACCGCCTATGTGAACGGGTTTTCGCCTTATCAGACGGGATGTCATGTGATCATTGCTGATGGACTGAAGGGGACGGACGAGACGTTGGTGCCCATCGACGGGGAGTATGTAAAAGAGGCAAAGATCGGTCACGCCATCATGGACGCGGATGTATTTATTTCTCTGACGCATTTTAAGGGGCATGAGATGGCGGGCTTTGGCGGCGCGCTGAAAAATATCGGCATGGGCTGCGGTTCCAGAGCGGGAAAGATGGAGCAGCACTGTGATGGAAAGCCGCAGGTGAATCCGGCGGCTTGTGTGGGCTGCGGCGCCTGCGACAGGATCTGTGCGCATGGCGGGCCCATTATCGAGAACGGCAAGGCGCATATCGACCATGACAAGTGCGTGGGCTGCGGAAGGTGTCTGGCGGTGTGCCCGAAGGATGCGATCGCTGCAAACTTTGAGGATACCGTTGCTATGTTGAATTACAAGATGGCGGAGTATGCGTGGGCAGTCTGCAAGGACAGACCCTGTTTCCACGTGTCCCTGATTTGCGACGTATCGCCTAACTGTGACTGCCATGCGGAAAATGATATTCCGATTATCCCCAATGTGGGGATGCTGGCATCCTTCGATCCGGTGGCACTCGATCAGGCATGTGCCGATTTGTGTAATAAGATGGCGCCCGTGGAGGAGAGCGTGTTGGGAGAAAATCTGCATAAGCACGGCAACGAGGCGGGGCACGATCATTTCCATATGACGCACCCCGACACGGAGTGGAAGTCCTGTATTGCCCATGCGGTAAAGCTCGGGTTGGGGACGGATCAGTATGAATTGGTGACGATTTAATTTACGCGTGCGGGATATTGGTATGTTCCGATATTTCTCGGCTGATAGTACACAGGTCGTCCACGGACAGACCGTGAATATCCGTATTTCCGGTAATCCTCGCAAAGGTCTTTAATTCTTCGGCAGAACATTTCAGGTAATTTTCTACCCGCTTTGCGGCGCTATCAATGTGCAGTCTTTCCCGCAGCTTTTCGTCCTGCGTCGCAACTCCTACCGGGCACATGCCGCTGCCGCAGATACGGTACTGCTGGCAGGCTGCCGCTACCATTGCAGCGGAAGCCACAGCTACGGCATCCGCGCCCATGGCGATCGCCTTGGCAAAATCGGAGGATACCCGCAAGCCTCCCGTGATGACCAGATCGATATCGGAACCGATGGAGTCCAGATATTTTCTGGCGCGATAGAGGGCATAAAGCGTCGGTACGCTGGTGGAGTCCCGGATGATGGCAGGAGAAGCGCCCGTTGCGCCGCCGCGTCCGTCTATGGTGATGAAATCGGGTTCGGCATAGACACAGAACTCCAGATCCTTTTCAATGCGCCCGGCGGCAATTTTAATGCCGATCGGTCTGCCGTCGCTTAACATGCGCAGATCGGCTACCACACCTTTTAAGTCGTCGGCATTGTTGATGCGGGGAAACTTTGAGGGACTGATGACGTCCTCTCCGAGCGGTTTGTTGCGGATCTTTGCAATCTCCGGCGTAACCTTGCTGCCCGGCAGATGACCGCCCATTCCCGGTTTCGTTCCCTGTCCGATCTTGATCTCAATGGCATCCGATGTTTTCAGATTTTCTTCGGTAACGCTGTACATATTAGGGACGTACTCGAATATGTACTTGCAGGCAGCCACCTTTTCTTCCGGGAGTACGCCGCCTTCCCCGCTGCACATTGCCGTTCCCACGGCGGCGCTTCCCTTTGCCATCGCGATCTTTGTCTCGCGGGAGAGGGCGCCGAAGGACATATGGGAGATATAGACCGGCATGGAGAGCGTCATCGGCTGTTTTGCGTGCTTCCCGATCACAGTCTGTAAGGATACCTCCTCATGTTCATCTAAGGGCATGGGGTTTAGCTGCGCACCAAGGATCAGCACGTCGTCCCAGTTCGGCATTTTCATCCGTGTTCCCATGGCTTCGATCGCTGATTTTCCCGTGACAGCCATTTCATGGATTTCTTTCATGTAGCGGTAGTCGCTGTCTGTTTTTCTCGTTTCCGCAGGATAATTTAAGTCCGAAGACCCTGCGGCGCAGGCGCCGCTATTCTCTGCCATAGCGCAGGACGAGGCAGGTTTTTCGGTTTCCAATGCCTTGAATTTCTCCGGCGGCTGCTTGCAGATGGGGCATTCCGTCAGTTCGGAGAAGGGTTTGCCCTCCTTTTCTTCGTCATATTCATACCCGCAGACACTGCATTTATAGACCATTGTAAATACCTCCTTTGCATTTTTATCCAAAGTCTCTTGCAATCACTATAATCTTTTTCCTGAGATTTGTCGAGAGTAAAACGTATTGAGATAAAGATTTGACGATGGTTCAATGTGTCTGTCTCATGCCATTGTAATCTGAGAGCAGACTGAATGGCTTGCGGCGATAAGTTGCCACTTAGAACAAAAAAAGGGTAATTTACAACAAAACTCCTTTAGAAATAGGAGCCACCTACCGAAATAGAAAATAACAAAGTTATTGGAACAGCACATAGGAGACATTGGCATATTTCGGGGAAAGGCGGGCAGCGTTTATGAATATTTCATGGGATCGAACCGGCAGTATTTTACGAAGGATGAATAGCGGCGGTATGTTAAAGAGCACGCAGGACAGACTGGAGCGGCAGGAACAGACACAGAAGCAGGTGGATTTTTTTGAGAAGCAGAAAGAGAATCTTAAAAACGTGACCTGTGAAAGCGTGGAGGAGATCGCTGAAAAGCTGAACATGTTACACTCGTATGAGGATCAGATCGCGGCGGTGAAGGCGGCTTACAATCAGGAGCAGATGTTCCACATCCTGGATGAGTCCACAGAGGAAGGCGAGAAGATCGCGGAGGCAGTCGAGGATATGGAGCCCAAGACGCCCGAAGAACGTCTGGAAGAAATGGCAGAAGAAGCGCTCGGCATCGAGGATGGCGGCGAACTCGAGGAAGTCATGGACGAACTGCAGGAAGTTGCAGAGGAGTTGACCGAGGAGCTGGCAGAAGATATGACAGGGGAGCTTGCGGAGGCGCTGCCTGAGAACGCGGAGTTGTCCGCGGAGGAGGTCGCAGAAGCGGCGGCTGCGGCAAAGGCGGCAAAACAGGAAGCCGCCGGTGCGGCGGGCATCCCCGAGGGGTATCTGCCATTTGATGTGAGGCTTTAAATAAAAGAGGGAATGGCTGACGTTTCGGCGTGGACATTCCCTTTTTGATGGAATGATGAGATGGGATGGGTGACAGCAGATATGGGGAAATGGATTGCCGCGTGGATTCCAAGATATGTGAGTAATCGCGTTTTGTGCACGGTGTATCGCTTTCTTACTATATTGGCTGTGCCGCGATGGATAAGGAATAAACATTTTCAGGAAAATCGCCAAAGATTAGAGGAAACTAACTGGAGTTTTTGGCAGGATAAGGACGCGTTGATTGAGAACCAGAGCGAGTGGGGGAAGATCCGTTTTGGCGTAGGAAGACGTCTGAACATGAGATATGCCGGCTGTGAGATCATTGCGGCATACAATGCGCGCAAGGCTTTGGGAGAGAGGATGTTAAAAGGCGATATGGCGAAACTGATTGCCGCCTTTGAAGCAAGAGGCGCGGCGCTCTGGGGAAGGTTCGGCGTAGCGCCTACGATGATTGCAGCGTATTTTAGAAAGAACGGTTTTGCGGTGGAGACAGCAGATGGCGCGGACGAGAGGGCGGTGGCGGAGATTGCCCGAAACCATAACGTGATGATTGCCACAGCTTATAACGACAGAAACGACATTACGGCACAGATTCACACAGTCTGCGTGACCAAACGCGCAGATGGTGAATTTGTGCTTCACAACGCTTACCACAGGGATGAAAAGGGACGATTCCGTGAGAGCCGTCCCTATGCGACTTTAGGAGAAGCGGTGTCGCACTTTTCCGCGCGGGAACCGAAGCTGATTGATCTGATCGGGATCAAGAGGCGTCTATAATGTTACCACATTCGTTGCCACTTCCTCCCGAAACCGCACATCATGCTCCACAAAGAGAAGCGTCGGCTCATATGCCAAAAGCAGCTTTTCAATCTGCATCCGCGAAAAAATGTCGATATAGTTGAGTGGTTCGTCCCAGATATAGAGGTGGGCGGGCGTCAGCAGACTTGCCGCCAAAAGCACCTTTTTCTTCTGCCCTTCGGAGTAATCTTCCATGTTTTTTGCAAACTGCACCCGTTCAAAGTCAAGCTGCCGTAAAATAGCGCAGAACAGGCTGTAATCCAGATTCCGCTTTTTACAGAAATCCGGGATACCGCCTTTCAGAAACGAGGTGTCCTGATTCACATAGGAGATCGTCAGCCCCGAGGCAGTCTCGCAGACACCGTTTTCCAAGACGGGCATCGTGGAAGGAGCATATGCGGCGTCAGTTGTTTTGGAGGCGGCTTTTTGCAGGATCATCTTGATCAGGGATGATTTTCCGCAGCCGTTTTCCCCGTGCAGTGCCACCCGCTCACCCTGATGGATGGAAAAAGTCAGCCCGGTAAAGACGGGATGTTCTGCGCCTGTATACTGCAAACTGTAGTCTCTGATGTCCACCAGCCTGTCCTTGTGGTGGGAGAGGGGCATCAGCTTTAAATCTACGGGCTGTTCCAGATCCTGCAAAAGACCTTCCTTTTCCTCGATTTCATGGTCGATCCTTTTGGACATCTGTGTTACCCGGCTTTGCATCTTTTTGGTCTTTGCGCCGATATAAGGTCTCATGCCCTTTCCACGATCATGTTCCCTAACGGGATCGAAACCGATTTTGGTGCGTTCGCTTTTATCTGCCCATTCTGCGGTTCGTCTTGCGGCCTGTTTCAGTCTTCCGATTTCTTTCAAATGTTTTTCGTTTTCCGCCATCACGAATTGGTCTTTTCGCTGCTTGTTTTCCCACCAGACAGAGAAATTGCCGCTCTGTACTTCAATGCTCTGCCTGTTTAGCACCAGTACATGATCGATACAGGCGTCCAAAAGATCCCTGTCATGGGACACCAAAATAAATCCTTTTTTAGAGGAAAGATATGCTTTTACACATTCTCTGGCTGCCTGATCGAGATGATTTGTCGGTTCGTCGATCAGCAGAAAATCATTTTCGCCGGAAAACAGAACAGCCAGTAACAGTTTGGTCTGCTCGCCGAAACTCAGGGTCCCGAACGGGCGGTAGAGAATATCCGCATCCTCATGGAGCTGTGCCAGTTCGCAGATAACCCGCCATTCTTCACATCCTGTCTTTAATTCTTCTAGAAAGGCGGAGGCGGAAAGTTCCTTTTGCGCTTCTGTGACGATGTATGGGAAGTAATCAAAGGCGGCGTTTGTGGTAATGGAGCCGCGGTAGGCATAGTCCCCCGTCAAAAGGCGCAGGAAGGTGGTCTTGCCTTTCCCGTTTCGCCCGATAAAACCTAATTTCCAGTCGGTGTCGATGGAAAAGGAAACGTTCTCGAAAATGTTGTCGAAACTTCCCTCATAACAAAATGTCAGATCGTTGACCAGTATTTGTGACATAAGCAACACTCCCTTCGCAAATAAAAAAGAACTTTCCGTCGCCGAAAGTTCTCATTACATACCCGATTGCCTCTATTGTGTCACAAAGCGGACGATCATTGCTTTCCTTCCTTTTCCTTTCAGGAGAAAGCAGCGCATACAAAAAGAGAGGCGGCGAGAATATAATCCACTTTTGGCGACACGAAAACAGTACGGAAACCAAAGTCCGTACAGTAAAAACCTTCATGTAATCAAAAGTAGATTATCTTCGCATCCTTTCACCCCTCTCTTCAAAGATAACGTTAGTTTAACACTGCATATTCCCTTTGTCAAATGAAATTTATGTAACAGAAAATTGCTGTCGGCAATTTTGATTCATTACTTTTGTGGGATAGGGAAGAATGTATGATTGCGATATGATCAGAAAAGTTATGAATTGCGGTGATTCAACTGTCGGGCGAGTTGCCGCGCAGGATTCCCCTATTGCGTTATGGAAATGGACGAGTGTTTATACTATGATAGAGGAAAGAGCTACAAACTCGGAATCGCAGGAAACTGCTCTGACAGGGAGGAAATCATGGATCAATTAAAGACGGGTGAAGTTATTTATAAAAGACGCAGGGAATTGGAGTTGACGCAGAATCAGCTTGCGAAGCTGCTTAACATCTCTTTTCAGGCAGTCTCAAAATGGGAGAACGGTACGGCGTATCCCGACATCGAGATGCTTCCGAAACTGGCGGCTGCCCTGCACACGACGGTGGACGCGCTGCTGGGCTATGAGAGCGTGGTGACGGATTATGATAAACGCTATAATACGGAGGAATATTACTGGGGGCTTACGCCGAACCGCATTTGCTATGATATTATGAAAATTCTGCCGCCGGTCAAACCTTACCGCGTGTTGGATATCGGCTGCGGAGAAGGCAAGGACGCCGTCTTTTTTGCCAAATGCGGCTATGCGGTGACTGCTTTTGATATCTCCGAACAAGGAATTGAGAAAGCGAAGAAACTGGCGGAATACAATAAGGCGGAGGTTTCTTTCTTTAAGGCGGATCTGTTTGATTACCGTCCCGAGGGGGAGTATGACATTATTTTCAGCAGCGGCGTGCTGCATTTTATGCAGGAGAACAGGCGCAAAGAATTGTGCGACAGCCTGAAAGCGCATACGGCGGACGGCGGCATCAACGCCATGAATGTATTCGTCAAAAAGCCGTTTATCAAACGTGCGCCTGACAGCACGAGGGATGAATCCAAGCGGCATCCCTGGTATTCGGGAGAGTTATTCGGCTATTATCATGATTGGCTGTTTCACATCTGCAGGGAGGAAGTCTTTGACTGTAACAGCGGCGGGAAGCCGCACAAGCATTGTATGGATACGCTGATCGCACAGAAGGTGGGAGAGTAGGGGTAAGCATATTACAGATTTTGGATTATGCGTCATAATAAGACGGGGGTTTCGCTTGCGCTTCGCGGGATATACGGTTATAATCGGAATGGTGGAGGGAAGTGCAATGAAAGAAATAGAAGAATATATGGAAAAATTTCCTGCGGAGATAATCAATATGTTCAATCAGATTAGACAAATCATTTTTGACAGCATTGCTTGTGAACCGGAGGAGGTGTTATGGGCAAAATTGCCGAGTTATTGTGTTGGTAAATCTTTCGTGCGGCTGATACCATTCAAAGATCATATCAACATTGAGGCAAATGCCGCTGTTTTTCACAAAGAAGAACTGGCAGGTTATAAGTTTACTCCCAAAGGGATGCTACAAATCTATTTGAGACAGGAGATACCGTCCGAAATTTTGAAACAGATATTTGCAGAAACTTTGGGGTGATACTCAGAAAATGGCATTGTTATACTGAAAACAATAAAATGTGACCGTTAGGAGACAAAGCTATGCCAAGTTCAATCAACAACTACCGAAACCTCATGGATCAACCCTGGGGAAAAATGTTCTACGACGTACTGTTTCGGCAGCTTGCTTTACCCGAAGATCATCCTCTTGACATTCTTGATTTCGGGGCAGGATTTTGTGTGACTGCCAGCCATTACGCACCCTTTCATCATGTGATCGCGATAGAGCCGAGTGAAGAAATGATTGACTTGAAATGGGAGGATCATTGTAATAAATATACCTGTATTCATGGTGGAATCGAGGAAGTAAAAAAGCTAAACATTGCGGCATTTGACCTTATCATCTGCCACAATGTTTTAGAATATGTTCCTGACAAAGAGCGGATATTGACAGAACTTGCAGGCGTGCTGAAAAAGGGCGGTAGACTCTCTATCGTCAAGCATAATCTTGCCGGGCGAATCCTTGCGAGTGCAGTCTTTTCCGATGATCCGCAAGCGGCGCTTGGCTTACTGGAAGACGGTGATAACGAAAACAATATGTTTGGCAGGCGAGATACCTACAGCACGGAATATCTGGTTGAACAGGCAGGGAAACTGGGTCTGACGCTGGAAGAACGTTTCGGACTTCGTACATTTTTTGCCTTATCCTCGAACAATGATATAAAATATGAAAAAGAATGGTATGACAATATGCTTGCATTGGAAATGAAAACCTGTTATCTTGAGGAGTATAAAAATATCGCTTTTTTTAATCATCTTATTTTTAAAAAATAGCTTAGAATGGAGGCACTTATGATTCTGAATTTTGAAAAAATCGAAGAACAGGTCATCCCCAATTTCAAAGGCGGAGAGAAGCAGTTTCGCACCCACATGTACACGGACGAGGTATGTAAGATTATGCGGGGTTCTTTAGAGCCGGGAGCGACCATCGGCGTACATACGCATGAGACGAACAGCGAGATCATTTTCATGCTGAAGGGAACGGGCATCGTGTTATACGACGATACCAGAGAGACCCTGCCTGCGGGGAGCTGCCATTACTGCCCGAAGGGACACAGTCACAGCCTGCGCAATGAGAGTGACGAGGTAATCGAGTTTTACGCGGCCGTACCGGAGCAGTAGAAAATTGCGGGGATTTATCTCCCTAGAGATACCCCCGCATATCCTGCGCCAATTTTTCTTCCAGATCGATCAGGCGCTTCGTAATGTCTTTTGCTTTTTCTTCGGCGGCTCTGTATTGGTTCAGATAGCGGCTGAGAGATTTCACGCCCATGTTGCAGCCGTCCGTCATCAGGTCGGCAATGGTCTGATCTGACTCGTTCATCACCAGCTTTACGTTGGTTTTCATCCACGACATGCCCTTCGCCATGGGGTTCGGCTCCTTGCCGTCGTCATGGTAAGTCTCCAGAAGCACTTGAATGTCGTCCTTTAATTTCTCGTGTTTTTCCTTGCAGTCGGAAAGGCATTTCTGCAGTTTCTCGTCATGTACATAATCGAAAACGTCGTCGATGGAGGCGACGCCCATTTTGATTCCCGCGTCACATTCCCGTAGCAGTTTTATGGTATCCGATTCAATCATGGTGGTTTTCACTCCTTTTTGATTATGATAAAAGAGTATTCCCTGTTCACTGAAAGATATTCTTTCAGATTTCCTGTGGACAGGTGAGCTTGTCCGCGAATATTTTCAATTGCAATAGTCGGGGGTTATGAAGTATAATTTTAGTATTGTTTACCATAAAAATACAGACAGGAGCAGCAATGCATGAAAATCATGACACGGAAGAATGCGTCGGTGGACCTTTTGAACGGTCCCATTTTGAAGTCTATGCTCACTTTTGCGATTCCGATTCTCTTTTCGGGTATTTTTCAGCAGCTCTATAATACCATGGACACAGTGATCATCGGTCATACGCTGGGGGATGAGGCGCTGGCGGCAATGGGTGCGGCGGCAGCGATTTTTGACCTGCTGACGGGGTTTGCGCTGGGCATCGGGACCGGACTGGCGATCGTGACAGCCAGAAGCTTCGGCAGCGGTGACGACGAGCAGTTAAAGCGTTCTGTGGCGGCTTCTCTGGTGATTGGGGTCTGTGTGACGGCTGTGATCACCATAGGAGTGCAGTTTATTCTTTATCCTTTTCTGGAAGTGCTGCATACACCGTCGGAGATCATCGGTGAATCCTATGCTTATATTTCTACGATTACGCTGTTTATCGGGGTCATGTTTGCCTATAATCTGTGCGCGGGGCTGCTGCGCGCCATAGGAAACAGTGTGATGCCGCTTGTTTTTTTGATTTTATCTTCGCTTCTCAATATCATGTTAGATCTGGTTTTTATCACACAGTTACATATGGGCGTGCGCGGCGCGGCGGTGGCGACGGTGATCGCGCAGGCGATATCGGTGGCAGCCTGTCTGTTCTATATCGGGAAACGTGCTAAAATTCTGATTCCGCAGAGGAAGCACTTTGTCTGGGATAA
The DNA here is from genome assembly GCA_002361735.1 of Lachnospiraceae bacterium UBA3282. Taxonomy (GTDB): domain Bacteria; phylum Bacillota; class Clostridia; order Lachnospirales; family Lachnospiraceae; genus UBA3282. The sequence goes on from DETS01000016.1 coordinate 38,990, forward strand.
GGAGTTATATCAGGAGATGCTGGCGCAGGGCTTTGCCATGGCACTTATGAGCAGTATTGTCAATGCGGGATCGGCGGTATTGCAATCCGGTATCAACGGTCTGGGATATCTCGTAATCGCAGGGCATGTGGCAGCCAGAAAACTGTTTTCCTTCCTGATGATGCCCTATATGGCGGTCAGTCAGACGCTCAGTACTTTTGTGGCACAAAACTACGGTGCGGGGCAGATGGGACGGATCCGCAGGTCGGTAAAGTATTCTTATCTGTGCGGCGCGGTATTGACGGCGGTAATCACTTTATTTACCCTGCCTCTTGCACCCTGGATGGTACGACTTCTCTCAGGCTCTGCGGAAACCGTGGTCATAGAAAACGGCGCACTGTATCTGCGGGTGGTGGCACCCTGCCTGATGATTCTTGCACTGTTGAATCCCTCGAGGTTTGCCCTGCAGAGCATCGGCAACAAGATTCTGCCCATCGTTTCCAGCGTAATAGAATTGATCGGGAAATATCTGTTTGTGCTGTTTTTGATTCCGCGCTTTCAGTATATGGCGGTGATTTTTTGCGAGCCGGTGATCTGGCTTTTTATGGATATAGAGCTTTTGTGGGCATTCTGGAGAAATCCCAAAGTGCTTGCGGGGAAGCAGGAGGAGAAACAGGAAGTAAAAGTATGAATCTATTATTAGAACTGTTCGTGACATTTGCAAAAATCGGTATGTTTACATTTGGCGGCGGATATGCAATGATTCCGCTTATTGAGCACGAGTGCGTTGATAAAAAGCATTGGATTACAACGGATGGCTTAATGGAAATCACCGTAATTGCTGAATCAACCCCCGGACCGGTAGCGGTAAACTGTGCTACCTATACGGGTTATAAAAAGGCGGGTATCAAGGGGGCTGTTATTGCTACTATCGGAATGGTTGTTCCGTCATTTCTGGTGATTATTTTCATATCATCTTTTATGGAAAGCCTCTTAAAATATGATATTGTCGTAAAAATATTTAAAGGGATTCATGTAGCAGTCGGATTTTTGATTATGCAGGCAGGGATTACTTTGGTAAAAAAGATGTTGAGAAAAACATCGCATAAATATGTCAGTATGGGATTTGTGGTGGTCTTTTTTGCAGTGGCAATGTTGTTGAATATCTTACAGATTCATCTATCCATAATTTATTTGATTATTGTTTCCGGTTTTCTTGGATTTTGTATTTATAATGCGGTTGATAAGAGGATGAAAAATTGATATACATAGAGCTTTTCGTGGAATTTCTGAAAATAGGGTTATTTTCCTTTGGCGGTGCATATGGTGCGATTCCAATCATTCAAGACGTTGTTTTACAAAAAGAATGGATGGACCATGATATGTTTTATAATATGATCGCTATTAGTGAATCTACTCCGGGACCAATTATGGTAAATGCGGCAACCTATATTGGCAATATGCAGGCAGGATTCTTTGGAGCATTGGTGGCAACTTCAGGGGTAGTTTTGCCGGCGTTTGTTATTATATTGCTGATCATTGCCTTGTTTCAAAAACTGTTAAAAAATGATAAAGTACAAATGATTTTAAAAGGCATTGAATCCTGTATTATAGGTGTTATCATTGCAACCGGTATGTATATGCTGATTTCCGGCATATTGGTGATTGATGAAAAACACTTTATTGATCATGATTCATTGATGATTCTAATGATATTGATCATTGTATCAATTGCCTATTTTAAGAAAAAAAGGAAAACCATTTCGCCCATTGCATTGATTATCATTTCAGCCGTCTTTGGGGGGATTCTATTTTAGAAAACAAATTAAAAAGGAGTGACGATTCGATATGTTGAATGAGGCAGTTACACAACGGCTGCAGGCGCTGCGGGCAGAGATGGCGCGGCGGAATCTGTCGGCGTATATCGTGCCTACGGAGGATTTTCACGGTTCGGAATATGTGGGCGCGTATTTTAAGGCACGGGAATATCTGTCAGGCTTTACCGGATCTGCGGGGACGCTGCTGATCCTTAAGGAGAGCGCGGCTCTGTGGACAGACGGCAGGTATTTTCTGCAGGCGGAAGCTCAGCTTGCGGGCAGCGGCATTACGCTGATGAAAAGCGGAGAACCCGATGTGCCGACGCTTGCCGAATATTTGGCAAAGACGCTGGCAAAGGGGGAGCGGGTCGGCTTTGACGGGCGCACGGTGACGAGTGCGTTTGTGGAGGAGCTGCAAAAAAAGACGGCAAAAAAGCAGCTTACCTTTCACGGAAAAGAGGATCTGGCAGGGCTTGTATGGAAGGAGAGACCGCCTTTGTCTGCGGAGCCTGTGTGGGAGGTCCCGGCAGTGTATGCGGGATATACCAGAGAGGAAAAGCTTTGCAGGGTACGGGAAAAAATGGAGGAGGAGGGGGCGGATGCCCTGTTGATAACGGATCTGACTGAGAGTGCCTGGCTCCTCAATCTGCGTGGCAATGATGTGAAAAATACGCCTGTTTTTCTTGCCTTTTTACTGCTTACGAAAAAACGTGCCCTTCTGTGCGTACAAAGGACGGCGTTTTCAGAGACGGTCTGTAAGGAACTGGCGGCAGCAGGGGTGAGTGTCTTACCTTATGAGAATATAGCGGATCTGGCGGCGGCTCTGCCTTCCGGACAGAAAATCCTTGTGGATGAAACGAAGGTCAGTTACCGCTTGTTAAAGGCTGTTTCCAAAGGGGTGGAGAGAATCAATAAACCAAGTCCCATAGCGCTTATGAAGGCGGTAAAAACGGAGCGGGAGATTGCGCATATGCGTTCGGCTCATGTGAAGGACGGGGTGGCGGTGGCGCGGTTTCTCTATTGGCTTAAATCCCGGGTGAGGCAGGAAGAAATCACGGAAATCGGTGCGGCGGCAAAGCTGGAAGGGTTTCGGAAAGAACAGGAGGGCTATCTGGGACCCAGCTTTGATCCCATTGTGGCTTACGGGGCGCACGGAGCCATTGTGCACTACGAGGCAACAGCTGATACGGATGTCAAAATAGAGCCGCGAGGTCTTTGTCTGGCGGATACAGGGGGACATTACAGCGAAGGCACGACAGACATTACTCGCACGATCGCGCTGGGCGAATTGACAGACGAGGAGAAGCGGGCTTATACACTTGTCTTAAAAGGGCATCTGCGTCTGATGGCAGCCAGATTTCCCGAGGGTGTGAGCGGACAGAATCTCGATGCCATCGCCAGAGGACCGCTGTGGGAGCAGGGGCTTGATTACAGGCATGGAACGGGGCACGGTGTCGGCTATCTGCTCAGCGTCCATGAGGGACCGCAGAACATCCGCTGGAAGTCGGGAAAAGAAAAGGCGGTGCCGCTTGCAGTGGGGATGATCTTCTCTAACGAGCCGGGCTATTACGAGGAAGGGAAATTCGGCATCCGCCATGAGAATCTGATGCTGGTGGTTGAGGGAGAAAAGACGGCGTACGGGCAGTTTTTGCAGTTGGAGCCGCTGACTGTGGCGCCCTTTGACAGGGAGGCAATTGAGGCAAGCCTGCTGAATGAAGAAGAAATACGTGTGCTAAACGCTTATCATGCGAAGGTTTACGAGGTGCTGGCGCCGCATTTGACGGGGGAGGAGCTTGCTTGGCTGAGGGAAGTCACGGCAGCGCTGTAAAATGGCGGGTGTTTTCCGAATCGGCGCATTTGAAAAGATATGGTGTATGAAACAACTTGGCTTTTGCGGTCGAAATGTGATGGATAGAGGAGGAACGTACTATGGAACAAAAGGAGCAGATGCTGCGGGAAGAAATCTGTGAAATTGGCAGAAGAATGTATGCCAGACGCATGGTGGCAGCCAATGACGGCAACATCTCCGTGCGGTTGTCAAAGGAGGAAATCCTGTGTACACCCACCGGTGTCTCCAAAGGTTATATGAAGCCGGAACAGCTCTGCAAGATAGACCTTTCAGGAAATGTGCTTACCATGGCGGAAGGGTTCGGTCCCTCGTCGGAAGTAAAAATGCACCTGCGGGTCTATCAGAAACGCCCGGATATCTCGGCGGTGGTGCATGCTCATCCAATCTTTGCCACCGGCTTTGCGGTGATGGGCAGGGCGCTTGATATTCCCATTATGCCGGAGGTAATCGTCAATTTCGGCAAGGTGCCGCTCGCCCCTTACGGAACGCCCTCCACAGCAGAGATTCCGGATGCAATCGAGCCGTATCTGGCGGATTATCAGGCAATCCTCTTAGAGAGCCACGGCGCGCTTACCTGGGCGAAAGAATTACAGACTGCTTACATGAAAATGGAATCCGTGGAATTTTACGCGGAACTGTTATACAGGACGACACAGCTTGGCGGGCCGAGAGAACTGAGTGCGGAGAAGCTTGAGAGGCTGCGGGAGGTCATAGATGCGGAAAAACCAGGTAAGTCTTCCTGATTTGTTCATTAAAAAACGGGGAAAAGCGAATCGCTTTTCCCCGCTGTATGTTGTAAATGTAAGAAGATTTATTTTACGGACACTGATGTGATGTGCGGATTTGCACCGTTATACCAGTACAGGAACCCTTCCAGATCGACCGTATCACCAACCTGCAGATTTTCTACCGCCTTGTAGACATCCGTGCTGCTGTCGCACAGATAAGACTCCACACAGAAGGTGTAGGTCTGACCGTCCTTAGATACATTGAAGTACAGGTCGTTATTGTCCGCAGCGGAACCGGAGTTGTCGTCATTGTAAACAACTGCACAGTCATAGGACTCGCCGTCCTTCTCATAAGTCTCAACGGTCATGCCCTTGAAAGATACGAACTTATTCTGATGCTTGATCAGCTCGTCCTCTTTGGAAAGCAGATCCGTGACATCGGTTGCGGGTGCCGTGTAATTGCCGTCCAGAATCTCGATGGTCGCGCCCTCGGCAACTTCCACTTCGCCGGACCACTCGGTCTTGTAGCCGGTCACTTTGATTTTGGTGCCGGGGGTAAGCTTTGCGTAGTCAGCTTCGGAGCAGACTGCATTGTAGACAAAGTAAGCGCCGTCCTTGTCCTGTGTGTAGAGGGTAGCCTTGTCTTCCCACCAGGACTGCTTTGCCTGTACATAGGTCTCGATTACGACCTCGCTGTCCAAAGCAGCTGCATCGTACTCGGCATAGGTCATAACGCCCTCGGATTTCTTGTCAGCGTCGTTGCTAGAGCTTCCGTCTCCGCCCTTGCCGCAGGCAGTCAGGGATAAGACAAGAGCCAGTGTCAGGGTTAATGCGATTGATTTTTTCATGGTTTTCCTCCTCAATAGTAGCGTTTTGGATTTGTTACTACAGCGACGATTATACCATACCCATGAGATAAATCAATCCTTTTTTCTTTTTTTGACAAAATTCCGCAACACAAAAAGCAGGAGAAGTCCCCAGGTAACAAGCAGGGCGATCAGGAAAAAAACGGCAGGGCGGGGCAGCGGGCCAAGATCCTGTTTTCCGCCCGCGGCGATATCTTTCTGATCCAGGCGGTAGAGGGCGGTGACGTCAGTACAGAGTCTGTCCATATAGGCGTCATCTACGGTCTCTCCGCGCCGCACAGAGTTTGCCACGTTTTCAATCAGCTGTCCCGCCGCGTTTCTCAGGGATGCGGAGCCGTTAAAGACAGGCGTTACGAAAGTTTCCGCCGTGTGTTCCATCAAAAGCGTAGAGGCTTCGATCTTGACAGGGTAGTAGGTTTTATTGTCTTCACCGATCCTGCTTAAATAGTCCTGATAGGAGGGGGAAGACTGCGCCTTTGTGGTGACGGGCAGATAGCCTTCTGTTTTGGCGTAGCCGATCTGTACCTCGTCCGTCAAAAGATATTGCGCAAAGAGCCAGGAAGCCAGCACTTCCTGCGGATCTGCCTTGTTAAAGACGCACACGGAAGGTCCCTGTGAGATCATCTGCGGGTTTTCAGGATCGATCTGCGGCACCATACGCACCGCCGTTTCAAAGTCCACAAAGGCATCCTCACTGATATCGGAGAGGGGAGCCTGTGCACCCATCCAGGTAGCGCCTGCCGTGGAGTCAATGGCAAAGATGCACTGTCCGGCATTGAGGAAGTTTGCGGGGTAGCTGGAAATCTTAAAAGTAGAAAACGCGCCTGTTTTTACATGTCCTGCGATTTCCTGCAAAAAGGCTTCCGTATCGGTGTTGAAAAGTTCGATATCTCCTTCGGCAGTCGAGTAGCCCGCGCCTTTTTGTTTCAGGTATTGGATCATCATGTTGTCCGTGGATTTGTAGATAAAAGGGATCATCACATTCTGCCCGTTTAAGGCATAGGTGCCGTCGGCATTCTTTGCGGTGGCGGCTTCGGAAACTTCCCAAATAAAATCCCAGGTCAGTACGTCGGGCAGCGTGTAGCCCAGCTGCTCCACATAATCCTGGTTGATATAACAGCACTCCGTGGAACGCATGTAGGGGATGGCATAGTGGTTTTCTCCCAATACACATTCGGAAAGAAACTGCGGAACGATCTCGCCTTGTGTCGGACCGTCAAAGGCAAGGGCGCTTCCGCCGAGACCGTATTTTGTGTCCGCAAAAAGGTCGTCTAAGGGAACCACGGTGTTTTTCCCTGTCAGGTAGGTGGCAATGTGATCGGGGTAGGTGATGCAGACGTTCGGTGTGGTGCCTGTCGCAATGTTGGTGATCACATCGTTGAAGATCCTGCCATAGTCGGTGTAGAGTTTCATATTGACCGTGATATTGGGATAAAGCTCCTCAAAATCAGCAATTGCCTTTTTGTAAACGTCGGTCTGGTTTTTATTGGTGTCGTTTTTTGCCCAAAAGGTGATCTCGTAGGTTTTCGACGTATCGAAGCTTTCGGGTACGGTAAATTCCGGCAGGGCTTTGGAGCCGTGACAACCTGTGAGGGTAAAAAGACTTGCCCCGATCAAGAGAACCGCCAGTCCTTTTTTCTGTTTTGTATTCATCCCTTCGTCCCTCCTCTGGCGACTCCCGCCATAATTTGTTTCCGAAACAGGAGAAATAAAATGATGAGCGGCACCGAAATCACCACCACGGCTGCCATCATAGCGGGGATATTTGCTCGGCCAAAGCCGTTTTCGCGAATCTCCTGAATCCCGTTTGACACCAGATAGTAGTCGACGTCGTCCGTAATCAGTCTGGGCCATACATAGGAGTTCCAGCATTCAATCATTTTGAGGATCGTGATGGTAACCAATGTAGGGCGGCAGATGGGAATCATCACCCTGCGCAGATAGCGAAAATCCGAGGTGCCGTCTACCTTGGCGGCGTAGTAAAGCTCATCGGGGATCTGTGCAAAATTCTCCCGCAGCAGATAGATGTAAAACACCGAAGTCACCGAAGGCAGAATCAGTCCCGTGAAGGTGTTTCTAAGTTCCAGATTGGTAATGGTCGTGAAATTGGTGATCACCACCAGCTCATTGGGGATCATCATCAGCGCCAGAAACAGGGTGAATACCAGATTCTTTCCCGCAAACTGTAATCTCGCAAAGGCAAAGGCCGCCAGCGTGATGACAACGAGCATCAGCGCGGTGGTGGCAACCGTAAACCAGAGCGTATTCAAAAGGTAGCGCCCCAGCGGAACGGTGGTAAAGGCATCCGCGTAATTTTGCAGGGTGGGAGAGAGGGTAATAAATTTCGGGATATACTCCGCGTTATAAGCCCCGTACTCCTTTACGGATGTCAACACCATCCAGTAGAAGGGAAAGAGCACGATCAGCGCCCAAAAACCTAAGAACAAATAGGTTACTATTGTAAGAAAGCGGTTTTTTTTCATACGTTTATACCTCTTTTTATACGAGCGTGCACACAGGCAGTTATCTGCTTACTGGTAATGTACATGCTTTTTACTGACTAATAAATTGATACAAGTGATGGTCAACACAATCACAAATAAGATGATAGCCGCCGCTGACGCATACGAGGGATAGCCGCCGCTGTCCCGGTAGAGCATGTCGTACACATAGCCGACGATGGTATTCATGCCCGCTGCGTTTAAGTTGGTGCCAAAGAGTGCCACCGCGTCGCTGTAGGCTTTGAAGGCGCCGATAAAGCCCGTGATCACCAGATAAAAGAGCATTGGGGAGATCATGGGCAGGGTGATTTTATAGAACATACGAAACCGTCTCGTGCCGTCTACGCTGGCTGCGTTGTAATAAACGGGATTAACGCTTGCCAGTGCGCTGGTCAGGATCAAAATCTTAAAGGGCATGACCACCCATATCGTATAAAAACAAAGTACGAACATTTTCGCCCAGTAAGGACCTTCGATAAAGTCCACGGAACTGCCGCCGAAACAGTGGATCAGCAGATTGACTAAGCCGTCGGAGTAAGGTGTTTTTTTGAAAAGGATCATAAATACCAGCCCCACGGCAAGCGTGTTGGTCACGTAGGGCAGAAAGAAGACGGTCTGAAACAGCTCCCGCAAAGGCTTGACCGAGCTTAAGGCAACGGAAATCAGAAGTGCCAGCCCCGTGGAGAGCGGTACGGTAATGATCACCAGGATAAAGGTGTTTTTCAGCGCCTGCAAAAAGTAGGCATCGTGCAGGACATAGGAATAATTGTAGCCGCCGATGTCGTAAAAGGTCTGGGAGGCGGAATTGTAACCCTCCTCAAAGGAATAGATAAATACGTCGATTAAAGGGTAGATCAGAAATGCACCCAAAAATAACAGCGCGGGCAGCAGATAGAGCCAGCCTTTTAAGTTTTTATTTTCCATAGTATTCTCCAATCCCAAAACGAATCCGCTGACCGGTAGTCTGATCAAAGAGCAGCACTTTCTGCGGTTTCAGCGTAAAATGCACCGCATCCCCAGACAGATGCTCGCAGCTTTCGGCATCCACGATGGCGCGGACACTGGAATTTGCGGAACACGGATGGGAAGCAAGGATGCTGATATCCCGCCCCAGCACTTCCGGACGGCTCAAAGCGCAGGTGAACGATCCGTTTTCGCTGACCAGAAAACCTTCCGGGCGGATACCGACCTGTACAGGCTGATCGGGGACGCCCTTTACCAGTAAAACAGTCTCCTCACCGATGGAGAGGACGCCGTCCTTTACGGTTCCCGTAAAGAGATTGATGGGCGGTGTACCGAGGAATTTTGCCACAAATAAATTAGCGGGATCGTCGTACACTTCCTGCGGTTTTCCAATCTGCTGTACCACGCCGTCCTGCATGACGACGATCAGATCGGAGATGCTCATGGCTTCATCCTGATCATGGGTCACAAAGAGAGTAGTGATGCCTGTCTTTTTCTGAATCCGCCTGATCTCCTCACGGGTCTGCAGCCTGAGTCTGGCGTCCAGATTGGAGAGCGGCTCGTCCAAAAGCAGTACCCGCGGCAGTTTGACTAAGGCTCTGGCAATGGCAACGCGTTGCTGCTGACCGCCCGAGAGTTCAGCGGGCTTTCTTTCCAAAAGTCCGTCAAGCTGCACGAGAGAGGCCGCTTCCTCCACGCGGGCGCGCATCTGCTCTTTGCTCAGTTTTTCCGCACCCTTCAGATTTTCCAGCGGAAAGCGGATGTTCTGCTCTACGTTTAAGTGAGGATAGAGGGCATAATTCTGAAAAACCATGCCCACGCCGCGCTGTTGCGGGGAGAGGGTGGTCACATCTTCCTCGCCAAAGAAAATCTGTCCCTTGGTGGGCTTTTGCAGACCGCAGATCAGATTGAGGGTCGTGCTTTTCCCGCAGCCGGAAGGACCAAGAAGCCCGACCAGGCTGCCGTCGGGGATTTCAAAGGTAAAATCGTTTACCGCAGTCACTTCGGCGGCAGCCTTTCCCTTTCTGCCCCGTGCGGGGAATTTTTTTGTCAGATGTGAGAGTACGATTTTCATACTATTTATATTCCTTTCCTCAGTCTGTCAGATGAATCCTGTTATTTGCAGGGACAGCGCGCTGACTCATATCCCATATTCTTCCCGTAAGTCGGCGGATATATGGTCCAGATCGGGATAGACGAAGCTTTCCGTGATGCCCAGCACCCGCAGACTGTCGATAAAGTATTTTTTCCGCTCATGCGGGATAATGATCTTGTAGAGCATGTTTTCGTCGCAGATATCTTCCAGGTGTTTTAAGGAGTTGTGTACGGTAAAGTTGGAATGCTGGGAGTACATCCGCAGGTTGTTTTCCGTGGAACTGCAGGCGAGAATGCGGTTTGCAAGCTCGTGGTTGTGGTGCGCGTGCTTAAAAGCCGGCAGCAGCATTTCCTGCGTGGTGTCGGCGTCGATGGGGTATATGCAGTCGCCGAAGCCTTCTTTTTCGTTCAAAAGACCCGGCGCCAGCACCCAGACACAGCCGTCCGTATCGGGCAGCTCTTTGTAAGTTTCCGTGGCGAAAAACACAGCGATCAGCGGAGACTGGCTCCAATCCAGCATTCTGGTGGGAAGACCGTAGTGCTGCATCAGAGAGACCCAGCCCGCGTAATTGTGCTTTTCCGGGGGATTGTCGATGATCTGTCTGGCGCGGGTGTAAAAATCGTTGGTGATATAGCGCTCCGCTTCCAGCCGCTTTTTACTGCGCTGGATAGAGGGAATCAGCGTGAGAGACGCGTTCTCCTCTCCGCGGTACCAGAGGCGCACGCCGTGTTTCTGATAAAGGTTGTTTACAAACTGTAATAATTCGTCGATGGTGCGTATTTCCTGTGTAATCATACTTCCTCCACACAACTCTTTTTTGTCATAATGATTATAGAAGATTTTGGAGGGTTGTACAAGGGTTAATCGGTCAATCGGGAATGGATAGATAGCGTAAGTTTATTGTAGGA
>DETS01000079.1:0-13743 GCA_002361735.1 Lachnospiraceae bacterium UBA3282
ATCGATCTTTTCCGGCTCTTTGGGTGAAAGCTTAACATGTGTCGGAAAGCCCGCACCGCCCATGCCAACGACACCTGCCTCTTTCACACACTCAATGATTTCTTCCCGCGTCATCTCCTCAAGCGGTTTGCGTTTCGGATATTCGACTTCCTCATAGAGTCCGTCATTTTCAATCACAATGCTCATCACACTGTCGCCCGTGACTACGCGCCGCGGCTCGATTGCCTTCACCGTTCCCGATACCGTCGCATAAATGGGCGCTGACACAAAACCGCCCGCTTCCGCAATCTTTTGCCCCGTCAGCACCCGATCGCCCTTCTCTACGATGGGTTTGGCCGGCGCACCGATATGCTGGGACAGCGGGTACACCAGATCTCCCTTGGGCAGCACAGCCTTTATGGGCTTATCTTTTGACAGATCCTTGCCGTCATAAGGATGTATGCCGCCGTTGAATGTTCGTTTTGCCATACCTGTAACCCTGCTCCTTTCGATTCCAACTCACACCGCTCCAAAATCATCCCGCATATCGCAAAATGATAAGGAACCGCTATAATAAATATACTATTTTTCGACGAAAAAAACTACTGCTAATTCAAAAAATGTGTTAAGATGAGGAAAAGAATGGAGGATCCTATGCAAATCATCAATCATACCCTGGAATCGTTCACGATCAATTACCCTCTGGAGCATATCGCGCCGTTGGAGAATTTCCTGTTTGTGGATATTGAAACCACAGGTTTTACCGCGAAAAGTTCCTCCCTCTATCTGATCGGAACCGCTTTTTTTAGGAATGGAAACTGGCAGATCAGACAATGGTTTGCAGAAAACCCCATCGAAGAAGCGGCTCTCTTAAATGACTTTTTTGCGTTTGCCGCTTCTTTCACCCATCTCGTCCACTTTAACGGCAACAATTTTGATCTCCCCTATCTTCTTCAAAAGTGTGCACAGCATAAACTGCCGCACAACTTCGATGATTATGAGGGCATCGACTTATATAAACGCCTCTCTCCCTACAAAGCCTTTCTGCATGTTCCAAACTGCAAGCAGAAAACTCTGGAGACCCTTCTTGGTATCTCCAGAGAGGACCGTTATCACGGCGGCGAACTGATCGGGGTCTACCGACAATATGTACAAACCCCGACGGAGAACGGAAAAATGCTCCTGCTTTTACATAATCGCGAAGATATGCAGGGAATGCTGCGGCTTCTGCCCCTTCTCGCTGTCTATGACCTGTTCAATGCAGAGATTCGGGTAAAAAAGGTACAGGCACAGCACTTCGTTGACTATCATGGTCAAGACAGGCAGGAACTTCTGATGAAACTCGCTTTACCCACACCCCTGCCCTTTTCTCTCTCCGATTTTGCAAACGGCTGCTATTTCAGTGGAGAGAAAAACAGCGGCATCCTGAAAGTGCCTCTCTACGAAGAAGAAATGAAATATTTCTACGCCAATTACAAAGACTACTACTATCTTCCCGATGAGGATATCGCCCTGCATAAATCGGTATCAGGCTTTGTAGATAAGGCGCACCGCATTCAGGCGTCCGCTTCCAATTGTTATACTCGCAAATACGGCACCTTTTTACCACAGTGGGACATTCTGGTAGAACCCTTTTTCAAGCGGGATTACAAGGGAAACGAGCTCTTTTTTGAGCTCACGGAAGATCGAAAGACCGACCGGGATCTCTTTTCCGCTTATGCCGCTCATCTGCTCGGCAAGATGGCAAAAACATATTAAAAGTCAAAAAAGGCAGCGGTCATCGCTGCCTTTTCTCTTTCCTTCATGAAATTGAAATCTATGCGGAGAACGCTTCCTTCTACAGCGGTTTTTGATAAAAGAAAGAATTCTTCCGTTCAAATCCAACATCCTTGTAGTTGATGATCTGCTCGGTACTGCCGATAAAAAGATATCCACCCGGTTTCAAGCTCTTTTGGAACTTGCGGAAGACTTCATCCTTTGCTTCCTCCGTAAAGTAAATGAGCACATTCCGACACACGATCAAATGAAAATCAGTGGGATAGGTATCCTTTAAGAGATTGTGCTCCTTAAACTCCACGCGGGACTTGACCTCATCGGAAATCTGATAGGAGGGACCAATCTTCGTAAAAAATTTTTTCTTCAGATCCGCCGGTACTCCTGTAATGCTCTTTTCCGCATAAAGCCCTGTCTTCGCCTTCGCAATCACCTGCTTATCAAGATCAGTGGCATATATCTTGATCTGACCAAGCGGCAGATGCCTGGAAAGCGCCATCACCAGTGAATAGGGTTCGTCACCTGTAGAACAGGCCGCGCTCCAAATCTTCAGATTCTTCCCATAACGATTGATCAGCTCCGGAAAAACATCCTTGTCTAAGAGCTGCCATTGATCTACATTTCTGTAAAACTCGGACACGTTGATTGTAAGATAATTGACAAATTCCTCAAATTTCGCCTGATCAGATTTCAGGGTAGCAACATAATTCTCGTATCCTACAATCTTATTTTTGGAGATCAGCGTATCGATCCGACGCTTCATCTGCTTTTCCTTGTAAGCGTTCAGGTCAATCTTGGTCAGGTCGAAAACCGCTTTCTTAAAGTACTCGTAGTCATACATCATGCTCCCCACCGTCCTTATTCTTTTTTATACTCCCTTTTATTACGCCTCGGTATCCTCGCTCTCCTCTGCAATCACCGCATCAATATCAACAGATACCACATCCGCATCGGACTCTACTTTTTCAGCTTTGGGTTCCGGTGCAAACATCGCCTTAATGCTCAGGCTGATTTTTTTGTCCGCCTCATTGAAATCAACAACTTTTGCCGTCACTTCCTGACCGCTCTTTAACACGTCGGAAGGCTTGTCGATATGCTCTTTGGAAATCTGAGACACATGAAGCAATGCGTCGATGCCGGGTTCAAGCTCGATAAATGCGCCAAAATCAGTCATACGCGCCACTTTACCTGTTACTTCGGTTCCGATCGCATACTTGTCCGCCGCTCCTCTCCAAGGATTCTGATCCTCGAATTTAAGGCTTAAGGCAATCTTGGTCCCGGAGATATCCTTAATGAGCACCTTCACCACATCGCCCACCTTAAATACCTTCTTGGGATTCTCCACTCTGCCCCAGGACATCTCAGAAATGTGCAGCAGACCGTCGCAGCCGCCCAAATCGATAAATGCACCGAAATCGGTCACATTCTTTACCGTTCCTTCCACGGTATCGCCGATCTTAATGGTCTCAAACAGCTTCTTTTGCAGTTCCGCCTTTTCCTCCATGATCAGCTGCTTTCTGTCGCCGATATATCTTCTTCTCTTTGGATTATACTCACTGATGACAAACTGGATCTCCTGACCCGCATATTTGTTCAGATCTTTCTCATAAGTATCGGATACGAGGCTTGCGGGGATGAAGATTCTGACTTCTTCCACGACAACACTTAAACCGCCGTCCAGCACCTGAGCTACCTTAGCCGTAAGTACTTCCCTGTTCTCGTACGCCTCCTCGATGCGCTTATTGCCTCTGTCAGCCGCAAGACGCTTATAAGTAAGGAGAACCTGTCCTTCGCCGTCATTTACCTTAAGTACCTTTACTTCCATGGTATCACCGGGCTTTGCGATGGTCGTCAGGTCTACGCCCGGCTCGTTCGTATACTCGTTCCGCGTCAAAACACCGTCTGACTTGTAGCCGATGTTTAAGATGATTTCTTCAGGTTTTACATCTATAACGGTACCTTCAACGATCTCTCCTGTGTGTATTGTCTTTAAAGACTCCTCTAACATTTGTTCAAAAGTTTGTTCGGACATAATTTCGAACCTCCTCGATAATATTGTTTGGGGTTGAAGCCCCTGCTGTAATACCCACCAGTCGGACAGTTTCAGGTAACTGTAAATGCAGATCATCAAGTGTCCGGATATGATAAGTCTCCTCGCACTCCTGTCTGCAGATCTCATAGAGCTTTCTCGTATTAGAACTATGATTTCCACCTATCACAATCATAACGTCAGCCTTGGAAGCAAGCTCCCTGGCTTCAGTCTGACGCACTTCCGTAGCGTTACATACAGTATTCACAACACTAACATTGTAACCTTTTTTCTCTATAATTTCAACCACATCTTGAAATTTCTTGTAGTTAAATGTCGTTTGAGAAACAACATACAACTCCTCGCCTGCCTGAGGCACGAATTTTTCAGCCTCCTCCAAGGAGCCAATGAGATAGGTTTTTGTGCAGGACCATCCTCTGGTTGCCTCTACTTCGGGATGCCCTTCATCGCCCACGATGACGATGCTTTTGCCCGCTGCGCTCTCCTTCTCTACAATATCGTGGATCCGTTTGACGAAGGGACAGGTGGCGTCCATCACCTGATACCCCAGTGCTTTCAGCTTTTCGCTGACATTTCTTTCTACTCCGTGGGAGCGAATGATCACCGTCCCCCTCTCCTCCTCGGGAATCTGTTCTGCTTCCGCAAGAGAAGACAGGATACGTACCCCCCGCCTTTGCAGATCGTTCACCACTTCTTCGTTATGGATAATCGATCCAAACGTGTAGATCGGCGGCTCATCTTTCCCTCTGCGCGCTATCTGCTCATAGACAGTATCCACCGCCCTCTGTACGCCGAAGCAGAATCCCGCATGCTCTGCCAAAATGACTTCCATAAACGCCCTCCATGCCTGAGCTTTTTTACGCAGGTATGCTTACAAAATTACACCTGCTATTCTATGAGGGAAATAATGGTGTCTGCCACTTCCTCCACAGTCATATGCGAGGAATCCACGAGTACCGCATCCTCCGCCTGCTTTAAGGGAGAAATCTCCCTGGTCATATCCTGCCTGTCCCTCTCGATAATATCTTTTTCGATTACGGCAAGGTCACAGCTTTCTCCCTTTGCCGTAAGTTCTTTATAACGCCGCAGGGCCCTCTCGTGACTGTCCGCCGTCAGAAATACCTTGACCTGCGCATTCGGCAGCACACAGGTACCGATATCCCTGCCGTCCATCACCACATCCGCGCCCGCCGCCAGTTTCTGCTGCAGCTCCACCAGTTTTTTTCGCACATTGGGATTGGGACTGCTGGCGGATGCCATCTTGCCCACCTCCTCCGTGCGGATCAAGCCATTTACATTCTCACCGTTTAGGTAAACGATCTGTGCACCATCCTCATAACCGATGGTAATATCCGCCTCCTGACATTTGATATCGATTGCCGCCGTATCTGCCGCGTCTACGCCTTCTCTGATCAAAAACAGAGCCATCGCGCGATACATCGCTCCCGTATCCACATAAATATAGCCTTTCTTTGCCGCAATCAGTTTGGCAATGGTACTCTTTCCCGCTCCTGCCGGTCCGTCTATCGCAATATTGATACTCATAGCCGCCTCCATATCCTTTTTATGATGTCTCTTAATCTATATCGGTCAAAATGCTCGAACCCGCAAGATGTCCCGTCGACCAGGCGATCTGCAGATTAAAACCGCCCGTCAATGCGTCCAGATCCAGAATCTCACCCGCGAAATAGAGTCCCCGCACCCGCTTGGATTCCATGGTGGAAGGATTGACCTCCTTCACATTTATGCCGCCCCGCGTGATGACCGCCTCCGAAAATCCCCGCAGCCCTGCCGCCTGCATGGTAAGCCCCTTGGTAAGGTGCAGCAGCGACTCTCTTTCCTTTTTCGTGATCTCATGAATCTTCTGATCAGGATCGACTCCCGACAAAGATATCATAACAGGCGTTAGCTTTGCCGGATAAAGACTCCCGATCACATTTTTGAAACTCTTATTGCGGTTTTCCTCAAATTCGCGCAAAATACGACGATCAAGCTGCTCTGCCGAAAGTGCCGGTTTCAGATCCAAAATGAAACTCACCTGTTCCTTATCCTTACATCGTTCATAATAGCTGCTTGCCGATAAAGCCAAAGGACCGCTGATTCCAAAATGGGTGAACAACAGTTCACCAAAGCCCTGCCAAATCTTCTTTGCCCCACAGTTCATGGTTAATTGTACATTCTTCAAAGACAACCCCTGCAGGTTCGCGCACCAGGGCTCTCTGATTTCAATGGGCGTGAGGGCAGGCGAACACTCTTTCACCGTATGTCCCTGACGCTCTGCCATCCGATAGCCGTCCCCCGTCGATCCCGTGCTCGGATAAGAAAGCCCTCCCGTCGCCAATACTACCTTCGACGCCGAAATCCGTTCTCCGCTTTCAAGGACAACGCCCGTTATTTGTTTTCGGACATCAAAGCGGTTCTTCTTTCCTGCCGCAGTTGGCATTTCCGCTGATGCCTCTGCCTCAGAAATATCCTCTGTCAGGAGTTCCTTCACCGCCGCCCCCAATCGCACTGTCACCCCCTGCCTTCGCAAAAGCCGCTCCAGCGCAGCCGTCACATCGGAAGCGTGGTCCGATATCGGAAATACCCGTTCTCCCCGCTCCGTCTTCAAAGAACAGCCGTTATTTTCCAAAAAAGCCATCATGGTAATATTGTCAAACTCATGGAAAGCGCTGTAGAAAAATTTGGGATTGGTCACCATATTTTCAAAAAACTTGTCCCGCTCGCAGGCATTCGTGACATTACAGCGTCCCTTGCCGGTGATATAGAGTTTCTTCCCAAGTTTCTCATTTTTTTCACATAAAATAACGCGGTGTCCCTTTTCCGACGCCGCAATTGCCGCCATCATTCCCGCCGCGCCGCCGCCGATCACGACAACCTGATTCTTTTTCATATTCATCGTTTTCACACTGTTACTCCGTTTTTTTACGGAGTGGATAGTTTAGCATCGGTTCCTCGTCAATAAAGTTAATCTCATCATTCAGATATACCTGATAATTGTTCCAAGCCTCCTCAAGGTTCTTCAGATTATCCTTGACCTCCTCAGGCTGCTTTAAGCACATCGCTACCACCAGCGCGTTGATCAGGCTTAAGGGAGCAACCAGCGAATCCACGATAGACACCATATCGCTTCTCGCCAATAAATTACAGGAAGAATAAAGATTCATCGGAGAATGCACGGAATCCGTGACCGCAATCACCTTCGCGTTCCTGTCATTGGCAAACTCCATGGCTTTCAAAGTTCTCATAGAATATCTGGGAAAGCTGATACCCACAAAAGCATCCTTCTCATCGATGCGAATCATCTGTTCAAAGGTTTCCGAAACACTTGTTGTTTTTAGGAGCACAACATTCCCACGGATCATATTCAGGTAAAACTGCAAAAAATCCGCCAGCGGCTCACAGCTTCTGACACCCATAATGTAAACTGCCTTCGCCTCCAATATGATATCCACCGCTGTCTCAAACGCCGTTGCATCCAGATTATGAATGGTATCCTGTATTTTCTCAATATCAGCGGTAAGGACGGAGTTTAAGATCTCCGACTGACTGCTTTTTCCATACTTCGCGCCAATCTTCTGTACGGAATTGATTTTATTTTGGACCCAGTATTCCAGATCCCTCTGAAATTCCGGATATCCGTTATAGCCGATGAACATGGCATAACGAACAACGGTGGACTCACTGACGCCCACCGTATCTCCCAGCTTTGCCGCCGTCATAAAGACCGCCTGATCATAATGATCGTAGATAAAAGCCGAGATTGCCTTCTGTCCCTTGCTCATCTTACTGTAGTACTCGTTAATCCTGGTTATGATGTCATATCGATTCTCTATTGCCATACAAAAACCCCTAAATGTTTTGGAATGCGTTGTAAGATTCTTCCAAAAGCTTAATGGTATCCTCCTCCTGAAGGTCATAATCACCTGTCAGGGTCATGCAGGCTGCTCCATGAATAAAAATCCACATCTTCATAAACATCCCGCTGGGATCTTTGCAGCCAAAAATTTTCGCACTGTTGATTTCCCGCACCACCGCGCCGTTTTTGCCGTTCAGCATATCATACAGGCTCTTTCCGTGGCGGTTCTCCGATAAAAATAACAGGCGAAACAGATTTTGCTCCTCCTGCGAGAAACGGATGTAAGCCAGTCCCAAATTGACAAAGGGCGTATTGTTCAGCTTCGGGAATTCCTCATAATAAGCACTGAAATAATCCATCGCCTTCGCAAACAAATCCTCTCCCAATTCCTCCATGTTCTTGTAGACACGGAAAATCGGCTGTGTCGAACATCCCGCCTTGGCTGCCAGCGTTCTCGCACTTACCTGCGTAAATCCTTCCGTCCGCGCCATCTCAAACGCAGCGTTCAATATGTCGTTTTTTGTGATCGTCTCTTTTCTTGCCATAGAAATATACCTCTCTCGCAGCTTTTTGGAAACATCTTTTGGTAACGTATGTTATTATAATATATTATGTAACCTACGTCAACCCCTTTTTTTAGAAAAAGCGCAATATTTGTAATTTATGGAGATTCTATGTAAACAAAGCAGAACAGCGCCACTTGAATTTGCTCCGCAAATCCTCGTTGTTCGGCTTACACAAAAAAAGAAGCCCTAAATAACAGGGCTCCTTTCATCAAACTCACATTACTTTGTTCTTAAAGCAGGTATTATACGGGGTAAACACCATTTTTCGTATCCGCCTGGGTCATGTCAACCTTCTCCTGCTGTGCCTGACGGTACTTGAAGTAATCAATCGCCACCTGCGGGAACAGTGCGTAGGACAGTACATCCTCATCCTGCTGTTTCCACTCTTTCATCTCCGCTTCCAGACCTGCAAGCTCGGGCTCCGTGTGACCTGTCGCCTCTGCGGAACGAGCGGTGGAACGCTTCTCGCCGGGGATGACCTTGTCGATGACTTCCTGGCTCATGGGTTTAACGGTCTGACCGTAGTTACCACGGAGCAAATCCTTGAACTCGCCCGTTGCCATCTTATATCTCTCACCCATCAGCACGTTGAATACCGCCTGTGTACCGACGATCTGTGAAGAAGGCGTAACCAGAGGCGGCTCACCGCAGTCCTTACGAACTCTGGGGATCTCCTCCAGCACATCCTGATATTTATCTTCTGCCTTCTGCTCTTTCAGCTGGCTCACCATGTTGGACAGCATACCGCCGGGAACCTGATAGCGCAGCGTGTTGATGTTGACGCCGAGCACCTTCGTGCTCATCAGACCGGATGCGATACACTCCTCACGGTAAGGACGGAAGTAATCCGCAATATCCGCCAGGATTTCCTGGTCATATCCGGTATCGTACTCTGTCCCCTTAAAGGTCTCAACCATAACCTCCGTTGCAGGCTGGGAAGTCCCGAGCGCAAACGGAGAAATCGCACAGTCGATAATATCCACGCCCGCTTCTACCGCTTTCAGATAGGTCATGGAAGCGACACCGGACGTATAGTGCGTATGCAGCTGAATCGGCAGCTTAGTGCTCTCCTTTAAGGTCTTAACGAGCTCTGCCGCACGGTAAGGCACCAGCAGACCTGCCATATCCTTGATACAGATGGAATCTGCGCCCATCTCCTCGATCTTCTTCGCCATATCTGCCCAATACTCTAAGGTATAGGCGTCACCAAGCGTATAGGAAAGTGCGATCTGAGACTGCCCTCTGCCCTCCTGCTTTTTGATCTTGTTGGTGGCGTCAACCGCCGCCTGCAAGTTACGGATATCGTTCAGACAGTCAAAAATTCTGATGATATCGATACCGTTTGCGATGGACTTCTCCACGAACGCGTACACCACATCGTCTGCGTAAGGTCTGTAGCCCAAAATGTTCTGTCCTCTGAATAACATCTGCAGCTTGGTATTCTTAAAGCCGTCTCTTAACTTCCGCAGTCTGTCCCAAGGGTCCTCTTTGAGGAAACGAAGGGAAGCGTCAAAGGTTGCACCGCCCCAGCACTCTACTGCTGCGTAGCCGACTTTATCCATTTTATCTACGATTGGAAGCATCTTTTCGGTAGGCATTCTGGTCGCAATCAGAGACTGATGTGCGTCACGAAGAACGGTTTCCATGATGCCAACCGGCTTTTTAGTTTGTTCTGCCATTTTTTTATTTTCCTTTCTATTTTATTCGAGGTCGCGAAGCGATCCTCGTGAAGTTAATTCCGAAGGAATTTACTTCTAGAAGACTCCAAACACCGCCATGAACGTACCTGCCGCCACAGCCGTACCGATAACGCCCGCCACATTGGGTCCCATCGCGTGCATCAGCAGGAAGTTTGTGGGATCATACTGCGCCCCTACCTTCTGGGACACTCTTGCCGCCATAGGCACCGCGGAAACGCCTGCGGAACCGATCAGCGGATTTACCTTGCCCTTGGTCAGTACACACATCAACTTACCAAAGAGCACGCCCGCCGCCGTACCGAAAATAAACGCAGCCAGACCCAAAGCCACGATTTTCAGGGTATCCATATTCAGGAACGCTTCCGCGCTGGTGGTCGCACCTACGGAAGTACCAAGGATGATGACCACGATATACATCAGGGCGTTGGAAGCCGTCTCTGTGAGCTGTCTCACCACGCCGCTCTCTCTAAACAAATTACCCAGCATCAGCATACCGATCAAAGGTGCCGTGGTGGGAAGAATCAAAGATACCACGATCGTAACCACGATGGGGAACAGGATCTTCTCCAATTTGCTGACAGGACGAAGCTGTCCCATCTTGATCTTTCTCTCCTTCTCCGTGGTTAAAAGCTTCATAATAGGCGGCTGGATAATCGGTACCAACGACATATAGGAATATGCCGCCACCGCAATCGGTCCTAAAAGCGTCGTCTGTCCCAGTTTCCCGGCAAGAAAGATAGATGTCGGGCCGTCCGCACCGCCAATGATGGAGATGGCTGCTGCTGCCTTATCGTTAAAGCCAAATGCAATTGCGCCAAAATATGCCGCGAAAATACCGAACTGCGCCGCTGCTCCCAAGAGAAAACTCTTAGGGTTTGCAATCAGCGGACCGAAATCCGTCATGGCACCCACGCCCATAAAAATCAGGGACGGCAGGATCGCCCACTCATCCAGCTTGTAGAAGTAATACAGCAGACCGCCGCCTGCGCCGCCCTCTCCATAAGGCGCCATAATATCAGGATAGATATTCACGAGCAGCATACCAAAGGCAATCGGCACGAGCAGGAGCGGCTCAAAGTCAAACTTGATAGCCAAAAGCAAGAAAAACAGAGCTATCCCGATCATGAGATAATTACCCGGTTCCAGATTGAAGAACGCAGTCTGATGAATCAGATTATCAAGCGTCTCAACTATATAATTCATTTCCTTACCTCCTGTAGTTTTTGTTCAAACAGCCCGCCCTTTCGGGAAGACCGAAAAAGATTAGTTCAATGTCGCCAGCAGCGCACCCGCTTCTACCGCGTCGCCCACTGCCACATTGATGCTGGCTACCGTGCCGTCCTCAGGAGCCACTACAGGGATTTCCATCTTCATAGCCTCTACGATCACGACCGCATCGCCCTTCTTCACTGCCTGTCCGACATTCGCTTCGATCTTAAAGACCTTGCCTGCCGCACCTGCTTCGATCTTAATGCTGCCTGCTGCACCGCCTGCTGCCGGAGCCGCTGCCGCAGGTGCGGGAGCCGCCTTAGGAACCGCTCTGGGCGCTGCCGGAGCCGCCGCCGCAGGTGCGCCGCTTGTAGCGCCTTCCTCCACCACTACATCATATACGCTGCCATTTACGGTAATTGTATAATTCTTCATTTTGATATCCTCCTATACTCTTAGGCGTTCTGCCATTTGCTCTTATTCAATTTTCTGATGGATCTCACCACGAACCCATCCGTGGATGCTGCACCCTCGTAAGCTGCGATTGCCGCAGCGATAACTGCCACAAGCTCCGTATCGTCGGAAAGTTCTTCCTTAGCTGCAATCTGCTGCACCACTGGAGCCTGCGCCGGAGCCGGTTCCGCTTTCTTCTGCTTCGTCTCCAATTTGGAAATCAGCGTGAAACAGGAAATGATCAGGCTGATCAGGATCAGGACCACAAACACAGTTCCCATACCGATCAGAGTATTCATACCCGCCTTCGCCAGAATCTCTCCCGTAGAATAGTGCACATTAGTGGTAATGCCGATGTAAGATGCCAGCTTATCGTCAAGAATGATCTCCACCTCCGCATTGT
Source organism: Lachnospiraceae bacterium UBA3282 (assembly GCA_002361735.1). Classification (GTDB taxonomy): domain Bacteria; phylum Bacillota; class Clostridia; order Lachnospirales; family Lachnospiraceae; genus UBA3282. Next base: position 11,993 of record DETS01000079.1, read on the forward strand.
GCGAGGAACCGAGCACCTCTACGGAGATGATCACCTCGCCCTCCTTAAACGCTACGGAAGCATCACTCACACCATTATAAGTGCCAATATCTTTCAGTGCGCTTTTCCAGCCTTCAAATCCGTTCACAAGAACTGCATCATCTCCGACAGATTGCTGAATGGCGTCCTGAACCACGATCGTATTCATCTGATCGACGATGGTCGTGCCGATCTGTTTTGCCATCTCCGGACTGACGGGACCGCTTTGCGCTTCTTCCTCACCACAGGCCGCAAGACAAAACATACAGGTGATCATCGCCAATATTGCCCATATTTTCTTCATATTGCCTCCTTAAACCGTGCCATGTTTCTTCTCGGGACGTCCCTCTGTCTTGGAGGAGAGCATCTCGAAGGCACCGATCACATACTTTCTGGTGTCTGCCGGCTCCACGATCTGATCTACATACCCTCTCTTTGCCGCGCTCGTCACGTTGTTCTGTAAAGCCGCATATTCCTTGGCACAGGCATCGATTGCCTCTGCGCCCTGACCGTCGCAGATGATCTTCGCCGCCAGCTTCGCATCCATCATGCCGACTTCTGCATCCGGCCATGCGATGGTGATATCCGCACCGATCGCCTTGGAGTTCATCGCCACATAAGCGCTGCCATATGCCTTGCCGATGATTACATTCACCTTAGGCACCGTAGCATTCGCAAACGCGTATGTCAGTTTCCCTGCTGCCTTTGCCATGCGCTTCTCCGCGCACTTGGTCGCCGCAAAGCCCGTCACATTAGTAAGGGAGAGTACCGGAATATCGAACGCGTCACAGAAGCTTACAAACTCAGCCGCCTTCTCCGCGCCTCTTGCGGAAAGCGCCGCGTCAAACTTCTCTACTACCTCGCCGTTTTCATCACAGACTTCGGTACGGTTCGCCACCGCGCCGATGGTCGCGCCGTTCAAACGGATGAAGCCTGCCACCATGTCTTTTGCGTAATCCTGCTTCACTTCCACGAACAGGTTATCGTCCGCGATCTGGGAAAGCGCAATCGCCGTGTCACCCACGCAGTTAGCGATCTGCGCGCAGGCACGGTTCAAGTCATCCGCACAGTCCGTCCATGCAAGATCGGAATTGTTTGCGGGCAGGATCGATACGAGCTGTCTGATCTGTGCCAGAATGGAAGGCTCGTCCGCCACCATATCTACCAGACCGGTCTCCTCACTCTGGAATGCTGCCGCCGAAGTGTCGCAGCGGGAAATCTCATTGCCCTCCAGCGCATTCGGGGAATTGACAAACAGCTTCGCCTTCTCTTTCTCCATAAATGTGAAGTCAGCCATCGCCGGAATCAGGGCAAGTCCGCCGCCGCAGCTTCCAAACACAGCCGTAATCTGCGGGATCACGCCGGAAGCCATCACCTGACTCCTGTAAATCTCGCCAAAACCGTTCAGCGCGTCGGTCGCCTCCTGCAGACGTAAGCCCGCAGAGTCGATGAGCCCGATCACCGGTGCGCCCATCTTCATCGCCAGCTCGTAGAGATTCACGATCTTCTTCGCGTGCATCTCTCCCACGGATCCGCTCAGCACGGATGCGTCCTGGCTGTACACATACACGAGATTGCCGTCGATCACGCCATAGCCGGTCACAACGCCGTCAGACGGAGTCTCGGTCTGTTTCAGATTGAAATCCGTGGCTCTCGCTGTCACGAGACCGCCGATTTCAACGAAACTGTTTTCATCGAGTAAAGCATTAATTCTTTGACTCGCTTGAGAAGTA
>DETS01000079.1:13965-44354 GCA_002361735.1 Lachnospiraceae bacterium UBA3282
CCGCCGATCTCAACGAAACTGTTTTCATCGAGTAAAGCATTGATTCTTTGACTCGCTTGAGATGTAGTACTCATTTTTCAGCCCTCCATTTATATAATATTAAATTATAAATAATAAAACTTTACCACAAAGTGGCATAACACACGAAAGTAGTATAACACAGAATCCCCTTTCCGACCAGCAGAATTTACAAAAAAATTACAAGTTTTACGATGTAATCCAGAATCCATAAAAAGCTCTGTTCCTCCACCGCGTCCTCCGTCAAAACGTCATAGCTTTTTATGAGTTCACCGTTCAGATAGTAGGAGACCTCTCCCACCTTCGCTCCCGCGGCAACAGGTGCGTCAAGGATCGTCTCCACGCGGGTCTTCACCTCCACACGATCCTCCTCGCAAAGCAAATAAGACAGGCTCTCCTCCCCCTTCTCCATGGCAGCGCCGACAACCGCCTGATCCCAAGGCGTCCCTCTCTCACCCGCTATACCGCCCCGCACGGGGATATCCGCAAATGTCTTTTCCTCATAGATATCCTGATAATGGTAATGCTCCATGCCGTAGGCGGCAAGTTTCTTCATATCGCTCCACTTATAGCTCCTGTTATTGGGCCAGCCGCAAGCCAAAAGCGCAACGGTGAAGGTCCTGCCCTCGCTCTCGATTGCCCCTACATAACAGTAACCTGCATTGTTTGTAAATCCCGTCTTCCCTGAAAGCGCCTCCTCCATCATTCCCAGAAAAGCGTTATGATTGTTACAGTGAAAACTCCTGCTGCCGTCCGCATCGGTAAAATCATAGCTCAGTGTACGGGTGATCTCTAAAAAGGCGTCTTTTTGCGGAGAATCCGTCACACAGTAAGCCATGATCTTTGCCAGATCCGCCGCCGTTGTGGAATGTACCTTTCCACTCTCGTTCACCGTCGCATCCAGACCGTTCGGCGTAATAAAATATGTATCGTAACAACCAATATCCCGCGCCTTCTGGTTCATCATGACCGCGAACTTTTCCACGCTTCCGCCCACTGCCTCCGCAATCACCACCGCAGAATCGTTATGCGACTCTAACATCAGGGAATATAACAGGTCCTTTAGGCGGAATTTTTCCCCCTGTCTGACATAGAGCTTCACTTTTGGCATACTCGCCGCATAGGCGGATGCTTCCGTGACCTGTTCCGGGTTCCCGTATTCCAAAGCCAGGATACAGGTCATGATCTTTGTCGTGCTTGCCATAGGGAGGATAGAGTCTTCCTTTTTCCCGTAGAGTACCCGTCCCGAATCCGCATCCATCAAAACGGCTGCCTGCGCATAAAGCTGTAACTGTTCCCCTGCCGCTTCCTGTTCCCCGCTGTCAGGAGCCGCCTGAACTTTCGCCGCCGGAATGCTTTCCTGTCCGGCCGCATATGCCGTACGCCGTAAAATCGCGCAACTTCCTTGATACCCCTGCACACAAAGCAGGGCAGCCGCCAATATGATAGCCGCTACCCTGTCACTTTTCCGTTTTCTACTATTTTTTTTTAGATTCTTTAAGATGCGCATACCCACGTCCAGAAAATTCCGTTCGTTAATATATATGCGCCGCGCCTCCTCCTATGACATGGTTTATTCGACACGAACACCGCCGCCGTTCAATCCCAATAACTGACTTCCTCAATCTCCAGCTTTTTACTTTTACAGACCGGACATGCCGTCTTTTTACTCCACGCCTCCACGTTCTCCTCATCCGCGCAGAGATTTTTTATCCTTTTCCCACACTGTGGACAGCTTCCCACATAAGGCTCGTCATCTGCCGAAAGACCGACCATGGGAACGCCCACTATGCAGTGACAATGCCCGCAGACTGCAATCCCATAGCGAAAATCGTATGCCGGAATCTCACTCGCCGCAAGCAGCGTTTTCACCTTTTCCTGTTCCTTCTCCAAAAAAGCAGCAACGATATTTGCCTTATTTGCGTGTGCCATACCGTTTCCTGTAATACAACGCCATATCCCGCCGCAGGCATCGCAGCGTATATGAAAAACCTCTCCCATCGTTTTCCGCTCCCTTCCGGTATCCATAGACACGCGGTGTAAAAATCCCAGGCATCCCCGTATGTCATCAACCAAGAAGACTCAGTATCATCTGGGAGCTCTGGTTCGCCTGCGACAGCATAGATGTCCCTGCCTGCATCAAAATCTGATTGTTGGAATACCCCACCATCTCTGTCGCAATATCCGCATCCCTGATCTGAGACTCCGCCGCCGTAGTATTCTCAATGATATTATTCAGGTTATTTATGGTATGCTCCAGACGATTCTGGATCGCACCGTAATAGCTCCTCACGTTGCTGACATACTGTATCGACCGTTTGATACCCTCGATTGCCAGATCCGCATCTTCCATCGTTCTGACATTGGTATCCTCCAGCCCGAGCGCCTTGGCATTCATCTGATACAGATTGACGTCTATGTGAATCCCCGGCTCTGCACCCACCTGAAGCCATGTGCCCACCGCGCCGCTGTAGTCTACTCTGACCCGGAAAGGATCGATCTGAAACGGCTGACTCGGATCCCATCCCGTGCCGAGAAGGGAGGAACCGCCTTTATTCAGCCCGCCCGCAATAAACGAACCGGCACCATCTTTGGATTCGTAAGCCAGTTTCCTGACAAACTCCGTCAGGTCGGCATCTCCCGTCTTAAACAGCTGGTTCATTGTGGCTGTGTTAATACCCGCATATTTCTTAAGCGTATCGTCTAACTTCTGTCCCGCAAGCAGATCGGTAAATATCTTATTTATGCCGTCCGTTACAGTCGCATCAAGACCCTTTCCCGAAGTCTTGCCGCCACCCGCCAGATAACCGAAATAAGCAGTTCCCAGATAGCCATGCCCGTAGGGTCTGCCGCCCATGGTAAACTTTGTCAAATAATTGGCAATATTGGCATCCTGACCGGTGTCATTCTCATTGTTCAAATACTGTGCGTAATAGGACAGGGTATCATTCCACCCGGTCGTAAAGCCACCGCCCGCAAGCTGCGCCGTGCCTTCCACAAACCATGTGGGGTACTTTTCCCCTTTGCGCCCGCTCATACCGTCCGTCAGCGTATACTGCATCACCGAGTGCATCAGCTCGTGCGCCAGCGTGGATTTCAGTACTTCCGTGCGGTCACCGCCGCCGTCTGCATCCGAGTCCTTAAAATCGGCGGAATCCACCCGGATTCCCATGGAGACAGGCTTACCGCTGCTGCCGTAGCTAAAAGAGGCGTAAGCTAACGTCTGGTTCTTGCCATCGATATAGGCAACCTCCAAAGACATTTTAATGGTATCGCTCCCCACCGCTGTCTTCAGTGGATCAAAAGTGTCCATAATCTGCTTGACCGCATTCGGTACAATCTCATTCGCGATCATATCCGCCAGCTTACTGCCGCTGGAAACCTGAACTGCTGCATCCGCTCTGGCTGCTCCTGCCGCCATCGGTCCTGCCTGTGCCTCGCTTACCGACATGGAACCGTCCCGCAGGTCGTAGACGATATCATAATTCTTCATCTCTACGTATCCCGATTCGAGAGGCGATGTACCGTTTGGCGGAAAGATTTCAATCTCATTGAAGGTGGTATTGCGCGCCACCCTGTCGATCTCCGACTTAAGCTGCTGAATCTCCGCATCGATCATCATCCGGTCCGCATCCTGCAGGGTACCGGTAGCCGCCTTGATCGCCAGCTCATTCGCGCGGTGCAGCATATCATGCACCTCATTGAGGGCGCCCTCTCCAATCTGTACCATGGAGATGCCGTCCTGTGCATTTGCCGCAGCCTGTGTCAGGCCGCGCATCTGTCTTCTCATTTTTTCGGAAATAGAAAGACCCGCCGCATCATCCGCGGCGCGATTGATCCGATAACCGGAAGATAATTTTTCTGATCTTTTAGCCTTCGCCTTCGTGGTCATGCCAAGGTTACGGCTTGCGTTTGCTGCAAGTATATTCGTCTGTACTGATAGCATTTTACCCCCCCGACGAAATCAGCTTCCTTGCCTTCCTTCCTAATAGTCGGTTCCTACAGGCACTGCTGTCTGTTCTGGGGACAATATGTATTTGGTTTATGAGCAGCAATATACAACTATATTTTTTATATCGGCTCACTGCTCCAATTCCTTTAGCCTCAATTAGATATCCAACTGCATCTCCACCTCGGACTCCGCCTGCTGCTTAAACTCCTCGATCTGCACAGCGGAAAGCTCCGGCAGCTCCTCGATGGATTTCACGCCAAAGCTCCGAAGGAACTGCTCCGTCGTGCCAAAAAGTAACGGTCGTCCTGGTGCGTCCAGTCTCCCCACCTCGGTGATCAACTCGAACTCCAAAAGTCTGTTAACCGCGTGATCGCAGCTCACTCCCCTCACCTTTTCGATTTCCAATCTGGTGATGGGCTGCTTATAGGCAATAATGGAAAGGGTTTCAAGCAGAGTATCCGTAAGTACAAATTTTTTCGGGGTCTTCGCGATCTTGATCAAATACTCGTAAAGTTCGCTCTTTGTACACAGCTGTACGGCGTCTTCCAGTGTGGTGAGCGCGATTCCCCTGCCCTCCTCCCGATAGGCCTCCGCCATCTCGTCGAGCAGCTTTTTGGTCGTATCCTTATCTTCTTCGATCACGGCAGCCAGTCTGTCGATCTCCACCGAATCCCCCATGGTGAACAGAATCGCCTCCAGCACCGCCTTCGCCTTGTTTTTCTCCATATCCGTTTCCCCATATCTAATCTACTTCAGCCGAGGTCGCGAAGCGATCCTCGAAAGTTAAATCCGAAGGATTTTACTTTAGCCGAGGTCGCGAAGCGATCCTCGAAAGTTAATTTCGCAGAAATTTACTTTAACTGACGCTTGTGAGCTGCAGCGGTCCCTCGTCCGCCACCTCTCTTGCCGTAATGATGATATCCGAGAAGGTATCCTCCTGCTCGATGCCGATGCGCCCAGTCTTTATCATCTCTAAAATCACCAGAAAAGTGACAATAATCTCCATCTTACTGTGCTGCTTTTCCAGAAGTTTTCGGAAACTGAACCTTCTGTGGCTCCGCACATACGTTTCCACATAAGCGGTCTTTGCATCCAAGTCGATCTCATCCTTCTCGATCTTTCCGAAAGTACTCCTGACCGGATCGATCTTATCCTCCTGCCGCTTCATCGTCTGCTTGAATATCTCATGCAGCTTATTTAGAGTCATATCCCCGACCAGTTCCTCGTAGTCTATCGGCTGACGGTACTGCGCCACCTCAGGCGGCAGCGTCGGCCGTTTGTAAAGATTCCTCTCCGCATCCACCATGCGATCCCGCAGCTCATAGGACATGTACTTACACATTTTGTATTCCAGGAGTTTTTCCACCAGTTCGGCTCTGGGATCTTCCTCCTCTCCTTCCTCATTTACTTCCTTGGGAAGAAGCATCCTGCACTTGATGTCGATGAGGGTTGCCGCCATCACGAGAAACTCGCTCATAACGTTCATGTCCTCGGTCTCCATCTGTTTGATATAATCCAGATACTGCTCGGTGACCTCCACGATGGGAATATCATAGATATCCACTTTATTTTTATCGATCAGGTGTAAAAGGAGATCCAACGGTCCCTCAAACACTTCCAGTTTCACAGGAATTGCCATAGCCTGTCCTCTCTGATTCTTAACTTCTCAACCGCATCTGATTCAACATCCCTGCCTGTCCGGTATGAGGTCTATCACAATCAACTCTCCCGGATTAAAGATCCTGATCGGGATGGTGTGACTGCTCAGCCCTCTGCTTAAGATCATCGTACTGCCCCGCTCTTTGAACATACCGCCGTCATACTTTGGAAACAGGGTAAGGCTCGGTGAGAGCACACCGCCCAAAAACGGCAGACGCATGATGCCTCCGTGTACATGACCGGACACTACAAGATCCGCGCCCCAGTCCGCGTAAGCGTCAAAATAGACCGGATTATGAGCGATGAGCAGTTGAAATGTTTCCCTGTCAGGCGTTCCCAAAAGCTTTTTCAGATAGGACGGCTCCATGGGTGCCCTCCTGAAATGTCTGTAATAGTCCCTGTCGATCTGTGCCCCACAGACAGCGATATTCCACGCAGGCAGATAAGCGGTCTCATTGATCAGCGGCTCGATCCCCGCCTTTTTAAGCCCCGCCGTGTAGCCCTCATACATACCGGGATAGTGGTCAGGATAGAGACCCAGGCGATACTCATGGTTCCCCATTCCGTAATAAATGGGATAGTTTTTTGCCAGCCTCTCCATCAGGGTAAGCGCATCTGCGAAATCCGCACCCCGCTTCGCCGTCAACATGTCCCCTGCCGCCAGGATGCCGTCAGGTGAAATTTCATCGATTGCGGCAAGCAGTTTCTCATTCCCTTTTCCGAAGGATTTATTGTGCAGATCTGCAAGCAGCACAAATCTGCACGGCTTTGTCAACTTTTTTGACCTGATCTCATAAGTACGCGTCACAAAGCGGTTGCTGTCAAAGGCTGCAGAAAGCAGCACAATCAGAATGACCCCACAAATAACCGCTACAATGCACTCCGTCATAGTTCCCCCTGTCATAAGTCGCGTTCTTACAAGCACAATTTCTGCTTCGCTCCCCTTCTTCGTTCCTGCGCACAGAAGAACGGCTGCCTGACGTCTCTGCCAGACAGCCACTTATACAGTGTATCACACCGCCTACTTCCCCGCAATCGGTGAACTTCTGTTCTATCGATTCATCAGATAGCGCTTCCACACCTTCTTACAATAGTCTTTATAGCGCGCTTTCTCGACATCCTTTGCCGCTAAGATGGACACACTGCCGATGCGGGTACCGTTTAACTTATAGACTGCCTCGCCGATGGCATCTCCCTCGGCAACGGGCGCCGTCACCACGCCGGGCAGGCTGATTTCCTTTTCGATCTCGTTGATGTTATTTCCTGCCGTGTCCAGATAGGAAAAAGGCGAAGCGTAAAGCAAATTCACCGTATCTTCGATGCCGCCCTCGACCTGCTGCGCCGGCAGGGGATCCGTATTTTCATCCGTATACATCTGGCTCACGCTGTAACCGTAGCTTAACAGCGACATGGCATCCTGAAAACGGGTCTTGGGATCGGGCGCCGCCATCACCACCGCGATCAGCTCCATGCCGTCCTTATTCGCCGTAGCGGACAGGCAGTAGAGCGCCTTTGAGGTGGAACCGGTCTTTAGTCCCGTCGTAAACTCGTACTGCTTTAGGAGCTTATTGGTACTGGACAGCGTAAAAGTGCTTGTGCCCCGAGCCGTCTTATGCTCGATGTCCTCCATCCAAATCCGCGTGTAATCAAAGACCTCCGGATACTTCGTGATCAGCTCTCTGGACATGATCGCCACATCCCTTGCGGAGGAGTAATGCCCGTCGGAATCCGTCAGCCCGCAGCAATCCTCAAACTGTGTGTTCTGCATCCCCAAAGCTTCCGCTTTCTCATTCATCAGCTTGACAAATTCCGCCTCGCTTCCCGCTATGTACTCCGCCACCGCCACGCTGGCATCATTGCCGCTCGCCACCGCGATACATTTGATCATGGTTTCCAGTGTCTGCGTCTCGCCCTCCTCCAAAAAGACCTGTGATCCGCCCATAGACTGAGCATAGGCGCTGGTGGTCACCTGATCCTCCAGATGGATCCTGCCGCTCTTTAAGTGCTCAAAAATAATGAGCAAGGTCATGATCTTTGTAATGCTCGCCGGGCTGCGTTTCGTGTCCGCATCCTGCTCGCAGATCACCTGTCCCGTGGACGCCTCCATCACGATATAAGATGGCGTCCCCACCTCCGGCGCGGCACTGACTGTTATGGTCAATGACGTAAAAAGGAAATTGGAAAGGATTCCTCCCAGCAAAAACCATATGATGATTCGTTTTCCTGCTGCTCGCAAACTAAGTCACCCCCAAGGGTTCTTATTTACTATAGTTATGCGAACCTGCACATAAAAAGAACAGGGAACTGTCTCCCTGTTCTTAGTAAGCTTAGTTATACTTGCGCTTTCTAGCCGCTTCGGACTTTTTCTTACGTCTTACGCTGGGCTTCTCGTAATGCTCTCTCTTACGAATCTCCTGCTGGATTCCCGCTTTTGCGCAGCTTCTTTTGAAGCGGCGTAACGCGCTGTCCAGAGTCTCGTTTTCTTTTACGATTACGTTTGACATTCCGCACCTGACCTCCCTTCAGTCCCAGAGTATTTCGACTGATTGGGTTATTTGCGTGTTTTCACACAACACAAATTATACCACATTTTAGGTGTGCGTCAACCGAAAATTGTAAAAATATTCTTTTTTAGCTAAGCTGCCCCTCAAGCACCTTCGCACATGCAGCAATCGCCTCGTCCATGCCTGCCGGATTTTTACCGCCAGCCTGCGCCATATTGGGACGTCCGCCGCCGCCACCGCCTACGATTCCGGCAATACCCTTGATCAAATTGCCCGCGTGGGCGCCCTTTGCCATCGCGCCGTCCGTTGCCATGGCGATCAGGCTGACCTTGCCCTCAGTCTCGGAAAGCAGCACCACCACACCGTCTGCAAGTTTCTCTTTGAGCTGGTCTCCCAGTTCGCGCAGTCCGTTCATGTCAACGCCTGTCACCTTAGCGGCAAGGAGCTTTACGCCCTTCACTTCCTGCACCTGATCCATCACGTCGCCCAGCGCGTCTTTTGCCGCCTTACTCTTTAAGGATTCATTCTCGCTATGCAGCGCTTTGAGCTCTGCCATCAGGTGGGACAGCCTTGAAAGAAGCTCCGTCGGCGCCGTCTTTACGATTGCCGCCGCCTCCGTCAGCTCCTGCTCCATCTTCGCATAATATGCCATCACGCCGTTTCCTGTCAGCGCCTCGATTCTCCTGACGCCCGCTGCCACGCCGCTCTCCGAAAGGATCTTAAACAGGCGCACTTCCCCGGTATTGCCCACATGGGTGCCGCCGCAGAGCTCCGTGGAGAAATCTCCCATCTTAACGACACGTACCGTCTCGCCGTACTTTTCGCCAAACAACGCCATAGCGCCCGTCTTTTTCGCGTCTTCGATGGACATGACCTGCGTCACCACAGGCAAGGAAAGCCCGATCTGCTCATTGACGATCCGTTCCGTCTTTTCCAGTTCCTCCTTTGTCATTGCGGAAGAATGACTGAAATCAAAGCGCAGCCTGTCCCCGTTTACAAAGGAACCCGCCTGTTCCACATGATCTCCCAGCACCAGACGCAGCGCCTTTTGCAGAAGATGGGTCGCGCTGTGGTTTTTACAGGTATCGCCACGGTTTTCCGCACCCACCTGCAAAGTAACGGTATCTCCCTTTTTCAGGCTGCCCTTCGTCACTCTGCCGACATGCCCGATCCGGTCGCCGGGAAGTTTCACGGTATCCTCGACTGTAAATTCACTTCCACCGCAGGTAATGACACCGGTGTCGCCGCACTGTCCGCCCATGGTCGCATAGAAAGGCGTCTTAGACACAATGATCGTTCCTTCTTCGCCTTCGGCCAAAGCATCCTTCCATTCCGTGCCGGCGCTGATCGCCGCAATGGCGCTTTCCGCTTTCAGAGAATCATAGCCTACAAATTCACTGACCACAGAAGCATCCAGACTCTCATAAAGCGCTGCGTTTTCCACAGAAAGCTTCGCCTCAAAATTCTGGTTTTCCCTCGCCTTCTGCTTCTGCTCCTCCATCGCTTTTCCAAAACCGTCTTCGTCCACTTTCAGACCTTCTTCCTGCGCCATCTCCACCGTCAGCTCGATGGGGAATCCAAAGGTATCATACAAGTAGAATGCTGATTTGCCGTCGATTTCGCCCGCTTTCGCCTGTTTTTTCTGCTCCAGAATCTTGCGAAACTCTTTCATCCCGTTTTCGAGCGTGCTCTCAAAGCGGTTGATCTCCCGCTTTAGCTCTGTAAGCACAAACTCTTTGTTTTCTTTCAATCGGGGATAACTTTCCGCATAGATATCGTCAATAAAAATCTCCGCCGTTTTGATGATATGTTCCGCCGTCAATCCCAGCACTCTGCCATGTCTGACGGCGCGCCTGATCAGACGGCGCAGCACATACCCCGCCCCCACATTGGAAGGCAGAAGTCTTGCCTCATCACCGATCAGCATCACGCTTGTTCGAATATGGTCCGCCAGAATACGCATGGACCTGGTCAGATTCTCGTCCTGTTCATATTTGGTGCCCGATGCTTTTTCGATATAAGCGATCACAGGCGCAAACAGATCGATCTGATACACGTCTCTGGTGCCGTTTAGGAACGCCAAAATACGTTCCAGTCCCCAGCCGGTATCTACGTTTTTCTGTTTTAAAGGCGTCAGACTGCCGTCATGATGCTTTTCGTACTGCATAAAGACATCATTGCCAAGTTCCGTATATTTCCCACAGCTGCAGCCGGGTCCGCAGTCCGGGCCGCAATCCGGACGATCGGCAATATAAAACATCTCGCTGTCGGGACCGCAGGGACCGTATTCCAAACCCCACCAGTTGTCTTCCGCCGGCAGGTAATAAATGTTTTCCTTTTTAAAGCCGGAGGCAATGCGGAACTGTGCGCCTTCCTCGTCTCTGGGGGCATTTTCATCCCCGGCAAACACGGTAGCCGCCAGATGATCCGCATCGAAGCCAAACACCTGCGTCAACAGCTCAAAACTCCACTTACAGCGTTCTTCTTTGAAATAATCTCCCAAGCTCCAACTGCCCATCATCTCAAAAAAGGTCACATGGCTCTTATCACCCACCGAATCGATATCATTCGTGCGCACACACCCCTGCACGTTGCACAGCCTCGTCCCTAAAGGGTGCTTCTGCCCCAACAGATAGGGCATCAGCGGCTGCATACCCGCCACGTTGAATAAAACGCCCGTGGAACCGTCGGACACCAGGGAAACCGCCCCCACATCCACATGTCCGCGGTCGATATAAAACTGCTTCCAGGTTTTTCTCAGTTCATCTGATGTAAATTGTCTCATGATAGTTCCTTTCTTTCTTATTTTTGAAAGTTGATTGCTCCGAGACTTTCAAAAGGTAAATTTATCCGCAAAGTAAGCGTCCAGCTGATCGATCGCCACCCGCTCCTGCTCCATGGAATCACGGAAACGCACGGTCACGCAGTGGTCCGTCTCGGAATCAAAATCGTAGGTCACGCAAAACGGCGTGCCGATCTCGTCCTGTCTGCGGTAACGTTTGCCGATATTGCCACGGTCGTCAAATTCACAGTTGTACTTTTTAGAAAGCTCCGCAAAAATCTTCTCCGCGCCCTCGTTCAACTTCTTGGAAAGGGGCAGCACGCCGATCTTCACAGGCGCCAGCGCGGGATGGAAATGCAGCACGGTGCGCATGTCGCCGTCACCGAGGTCCTCCTCATCGTATGCGCCGCACAGCACCGCCAGGAACAGTCTCTCTACACCCAGAGACGGTTCGATCACGTAGGGGATGTATTTTTCGTTCTTGGTATCGTCAAAATAGGTCAGATCCTCACCGGAAGTATTCTGGTGCTGGGTCAGGTCATAGTCCGTTCTGTCCGCGATTCCCCACAGCTCACCCCAGCCGAAGGGGAATAAAAATTCAATGTCCGTCGTCGCCTTGGAGTAGAAGGAAAGCTCCTCCGGATCGTGGTCGCGCACCCGCATCTCCTCCTCCTTCATGCCGAGGCTCTTAAGGAAGTCGATACAGTATTTTTTCCAGTAAGCAAACCACTCAAGGTCGGTGTCGGGCTCGCAGAAAAACTCCATCTCCATCTGCTCGAACTCGCGCACGCGGAAGATAAAGTTGCCCGGCGTGATCTCATTTCGAAAGGACTTACCTACCTGACAGATGCCGAAAGGAATCTTCTTGCGGGAAGTTCTCTGTACATTCTTAAAATTCACGAAAATACCCTGCGCTGTTTCGGGACGCAGGTACACGGTATTCTTGGCGTCCTCGGTCACACCCTGGAAGGTCTTGAACATCAGGTTGAACTGCCTGATATCGGTAAAATTATGTTTGCCGCAGGTCGGGCAGGGAATGTTATGTTCTTCGATAAAGTCCTTCATCTGCTGCTGACTCCAGCCATCCACGGAAGAATCCAGCGTCATACCGTTCTCAGCCACATAATCCTCGATAATCTTGTCCGCGCGGAACCGTTCATGGCATTCCTTACAATCCATCAGCGGATCGGAAAAACTGCCCAAATGCCCGCTTGCCACCCAGGTCTGGGGATTCATGAGGATCGCACAGTCCACACCTACGTTGTAGGGGCTCTCCATCACAAACTTCTGCCACCACGCCTTTTTGATATTATTTTTTAACTCCACCCCGAGATTCCCAAAATCCCAAGTATTCGCCAGACCGCCGTAAATCTCAGATCCGGGATACACAAACCCTCTTGCCTTCGATAATGCCACGATCTTCTCCATCGTTTTTTTCATTTTTATCTCCTCCGTCAGTTATTGGTATATGATGTAAGAGAGCGCGCGAGCCCCCTCATCTTCCTGATTGCTGATCTTCACGCTCTTTTTGCCCACAAACGACACATCCTGTCCGCTGTGTGCGCTCTGATTGGCGTAAAGCGTCTTTCCCGGCAGATTGACGAGCATTTCCTCGCCGCTCTTGGTCTCCAAAACAACGATCTGTTTCTTTCCCCAATCTTCAATGTAGCCGATCTCTACCGCCTGACCGTCCACGGAAACAAGAGGAACCGCCTCCAGCTCATAGCCGTTATTTGCCGCCTCCTCCAACGATCCCATATATAAGATCCTGTGGTTAAAGCTGCTGTAATCTTCTGCGGAAGCATAGCCAAAGTCTAACATGATGCTGCCGTTCTTCTCCTCCACAGCCTTCAAGGTAACGCTCCCCTCCCCGCTGTCCGCGCAGTATTCTTCCACGCGTGACGCCGCAAAGCTTTCCAGATCCGCCGTTTCGATCTGATAGTAGCTTTGATCCGTCTTGCCAACGATGTGGTGCGATATTTCTCCTTCCTTATTGAAAGACAAGGAGGTGATCTCCGGCGCCTTTTCCCGTCCGCAGCCTGTAAGTCCCAGTATCAATGTCAGCAATAAAAGCGCACTTATAACCTTCCGCATACGGTTTCCTTTCTATAAGTTTAAGTTATACTCTGCCGTGCCCACTCACAAAATCCTGCTTCGCAGTCTTTTGCTCGTGTCGGGCATTCGCCCTATAGATTTACGCTGATACGGCCGTTTGAAAGCAAGCTTTCCCCGTCCGTCTCATCGTAAATCTGCACGGCTCATTCTTTCACATTGTATTATAAACTTTCCACAATTTCAAGACTTTTAAGCGGTCTGTCGATGGAACGGGCACGGCAGTCGGCGGCGATTTCTCCCAGCTGTGCCAAAACCGGCGGCGTTACGGTAAATGTGTAAAGTTTTTCGATACCGGTTCCCGCTATGTAAGAGACCGCGTAGCGTGTGGATTCCTCCCACTTTTCTCCCTCCGGCACCCCGGGGAACTCTCCGTTTATCACCACTGCCTTGATTTCAAAAATATAGCGTACCAGCAAATGGGAAAGCCCCTCGTGCATCAGTGCGCGAAGGGACTGGTATAGAAGTTTTAAGAGCTCCTTTTCATCATTATTCTCTCTCGTATAATAATCCATGACCTCCAAAAAATACATGCCATAGTAGGCACTCTCATAATCTGTCCGTAATCCTTCAAAATAGTTGGAGATATCCGCCTCCATCACGTTATAGGACGTTCTCCCCTCATAAAGCTTAAACGTGCCAAAACAGAAGGGATTCGTCGCCGCAAGCAGCTTGCTGTTTGGCTTCCTTGCCCCTCTCGCGAAGGCAGCTATTTTTCCCCTTTCTTTCGTAAGCAGGACCACCCTCCTGTCATAATCACCTATCGGTTCAGCCTTTAACACCATCCCTGTAAGTTCCGTGACCTCCTGCATCAGAATCCCCCTCGGCTGCACTCATCGTTGCCCGCTCCTCCTGCCTCTGCACATTTTTATATGCCAAAAAATCTTCTATCTTTCCCGTTGCCATAAACTGCTCCCAGTAGTTTATCTCCTTCATCTTACGCCCCCTGATTTTTCCTTATCCAGCACCTTCCCCTTATGTGCCGTATCAAAAATAGGGTTCGCAGATTTGCTCTTTTCTATTCTGCTGCGCCGGGATCATATCCAAAATTTTTCATCAAAAAGTCACTGTCCCGCCAGTCCTTTTTCACCCGCACCCAAAGCTTCAAATTCACCTGGCTTTCCACCAGTTCTTCGATATCCTTTCTTGCCAGGGAACCGATCTTTTTTAACATCGCACCCTGCTTGCCGATGATGATCCCTTTATGGGACTCCCGCTCGCAAATGATAGTAGCCTCAATATCCACGATTTTCTTTTTGAATTTCATCTGCTCAATGGTAACGGCAATGCCGTGAGGAATCTCCTCCTCCAGGCAGCGCAGCGCCTTTTCCCGAATCAACTCCGCCACGATCTGACGCATCGGCTGATCCGTCACCGTATCCTCGTCGTAAAAGGGTTCCCCGTATGGAAGATAGCTGAAAATGCAGTCAATAAGTGTATCCGTGCCGTCCTTTTTCAGGGCGGACACGGGCACGATCTCCGCAAAGTCAAGTTCCCCCCGGTAGGCGTCGATATAGGTCAGCAGCAATTCTTTCTTTACCGTATCGATCTTATTGATTACTAAAATAACAGGCGTTTTTGTTTTTTTCAGTTCTTCGATGATATGCCGTTCCCCTGCTCCGATATAATCCGTCGGCTCCACCAGCCACAGGATTACGTCCACTTCGGCAAACGTACTCTCGGCAGCATTCACCATATAATCCCCCAGCTTATTTTTGGCCTTATGGATGCCGGGCGTATCCAGAAACACGATTTGCCCCTCCTCACAGGTATATACCGTGCGGATGCGGTTTCTCGTGGTCTGCGGTTTCTTCGAGGTAATGGCGATTTTCTGCCCAATCAGGGCATTCATCAAAGTAGATTTCCCCACGTTCGGTCTGCCGATCAACGCGGCAAAACCCGATTTCAGCTTCTGCTCATCCTGTCTGTTATTTTGAATATCACCCGTCATTTTATTCTTATCCCATACTTTTTCTGTGATTCTTTTTTCGTTATCGCTTCTGTCTATTCCTGATCCGTGCCTTGCCCTGCGCCTGTTTCCGTTCCATCCTGCTTTGTCTTTCCCGTCTCAGGCTGATTCAATCCGCTCCATCTGTCCATTTCCGATGTCCCGCTCACCGCTTCGCGCTTTGCCTTACGTTTCCTCCACAGTTTCCGCACAATGCGCCAGATAAACACCGCCACGACGATGATGATCGCCCACAAAACGAGATAGGGAATATCGATCACAAAACCGATGGCAAAATCCCGTATCCCAAAACCGATATCCTCAATGCTCTTTACAAAGCCGCTCTCGATCCGCTGCCATGCACTAGCCGTCTGCGGCGCGGAATACTTACGCACTTCATCGATGTTTAAGTACACCGTACTGTAGTCGATCTGGTTATCAAAAGTACGAAGCTGGGACTCCATACTCTCAAGCTGGTAGCGCACCTCGGAAAGCCGTCCCTCGATGGCAATGATATCTTCCACCGTCTCCGCCTGCCCCAGCAGAGTCAGTAAGCGCTCCTGCTCGGTAAGCAGCGCTTTTTTGTGGCTCTCCAGATCCACATACTGTAACGTAACATCCTCCACGTTCTCGGAACGGCTGGTCACATTGGTCTGTTCCCCTACCTGTGCAAGAAACCCGTCCAGCTTCTCCTTGGGCACGCGGGCGGTCAGGTTTGCACAGCGCTGCTTGACCTGCTGCTGCTCCACATAATAACTGCCCACATCATAAACAGAGATGCTCTCTATGTAACCGCCGAGCGCCTCCACCTGCTTTTGCAGATTCGGCACCAGCGCATCGAAATCTTCCGTCTCCGCGGAAATATTCACAGTCTTGATCAGCTTTCTGCCGGAAGCCGCCTGCCCCGTCTCCTGTACCGCGCCTTCTTCCGCCACAGGCTCCTCCGCCGCTGCTTCCGCCGTTTCATTTTGCATATAAGTTGTCGAAACACCGCTGTTTAAGACAGCGCCACCGTCGTAAGCCGCCGCTGTGTCGTAGGCATATTCTTCCGTTATAGCTTCTTCCAAAGCAAGTTTCCCGGTCTTCGTATTGCCGCAGGCTGTCATAACAACTGTTATTGCAAGAACTGCCGGTATCAGCCGCAGCCAACCTTCCTTTTTTCGATTCATATGTCTCCCGTCTTTTCTTCCTTCTCTTTTCATAATGATCCCTCCCTTTCCCTGCCGGCTTTCGTTACCAATCAGCCGTCTCTATCCGTAATACCTTTGCGGGAAAAGAAAGGTTGCACGTTTCATTAAATAACGATTGGTATTTAATGAATCAGATACTCCACAGAACCAAACATTTCTTTCTGCTCCTTGATCTTTTCCTCATTGCCCACCACGCACAGGCAGTCATCTTCCATAAAAGCACGGATGTAGGCGGCAAGTCCCCTGATGGTCTCCGCGTCTGCGGACAGCAGCTCCTCTCTCTCCCGCTGCGCCCTCTCCTCGGAAAAGCCCGTCAGATAGCCCGCCAACGAATACGTCCCGTACACCTGCGGCGTCATGGGCGTATCCAGCGCACTGACCGCCCCGATAATGTACTTCATCATGGTACGCTCGTCAGCCTCAAAAGTTTCCACAAAATCTGCCGCCTTCTCGTAAACTTCGATCGTCTTTTCCAGATTGGGATCCCTATAAGAGACAAAGTAACTCTCCCCGGTCTTTCCAAACTGGCACATGCACCCGTAAGCCCCGCCTTTGACGCGCACCTGCGTCCAGAGGTACTCATAACTCATCATCACCTTGAGCACCCGCAGCGCCCCCGTGTAGGATAAGCCCTTTTTCGCAAAGTTACCCGCCCGGCACACATACTGAATCTGAGCAGCGCTCATCAGGCCTTCGTTCTTCTTTTCCGGTTTCGGTTCGCAGGGCGTTCCCTGCACAGACTCTGTGTAAAGCTTTCCTTTCAGGCCCTCGATCAACGGCTTGATGCCCGCCAGTCCCTGCTTTTCAGCCGTATAGTCTACCATCAGATTTTCCGGGCGGAAGATGTGGCGTACCAGCCGCTCCATCCTTTCGCTCAGTTCGTCCTTTTTGCTGTCAAAGTCCTTTTCCAGTGTTTCCAGCAGACGGTAAAAGCCCAGCCCGCTCACCCGGTCCATCAGCCATGCCTGCTTTGACAGATAGGAAAGCGCCTGCCCCGCCGCCAGAGAATGTCCTGCTGACATCATCTGCGCCTGCTTATCGGAGCGGTTCTCCGCTACCAGCTCAAGCAGTCGTTTTTCATTGGTATAGACCGATTCGGTCAATATTTCTTCCGCCAGCGCAAACGCCTGCGGAAGATTTTCATAAAACGTCTTCACCTTCAAATCGAAAGTCAGCTTATAATCAGACAGATCGTTCGCATTCGTGTAGACGTTCACTGCCGGTGCGATGCCGCCCGTCTGCAGATTGATCTCGTTATACAATTCGCTGTAGGAGCGCTTTTCCGTATCCACCAGTCCCAGCATCACCTGTAAAAGTCCCACATAGGGGAACAGTTCCTCCGGTACCTGCCCTAGGTCAAAGAGAAACCGCAGGTAGCCGATACCGTTCGTGTCGATCTCATGATAGAGAAGCGTGGTCTCTCCCACCTTTTTTTCCTCATTTTTGTAGCCGCGTGCCTTCTTTCCGATATCCTCTCTGGCAAGAAGCGGTATCTTTGCCACATCCTCCGGCTTATCGGGTGCCTCCTGATAAAGGGCAAGCGCCTCCGTCTCCTCCACAACAGCCGCGATCTCCTCCGCCGTCATGGCCGCCTTTTTCGCCGCAAGAGACTCCGCCAGCGCCTTCTCTTTCTTTCCGGTAAGCCCCTTTACGGGCCGCACCACCACAATGCTTTTATGGTGATTTTTCAAAATCAGGTCCTGCAGCATCATTTCATAACAATTGCTATCCACATCCTGTTTCAGTTGCTTGTAGGTCTCCCCCAGCTCCAGATAATCAAAGGGCCTGTTGTCATCGTAGAGCCAGGTCTCGAACATCTGCAGACCGTACATCAACCCCTTCGGGTAGGAACCGTAATCCGCCTCTCTGTATGCAAACTCATCACGGTTTAAGGCCGCCAGAAGCGCTTTCTTCTCCACACCGTCGCACGCAAGCCCTTGCAGGGTCTCCTCGATGATGCGCACAAAATCTTCTCGCTGCGCATACTCGGCATTCTTTGCCACAATGGAAAAATAGGGCTGTTTCACATCCGCCTCGCAAAAACTGCTGATATCCGTGCCGATGCCCGCATCCAAAAGCGCCTTTCTCACAGGGGCGCCCGGTGCGCCGACCACTGCGTCCGCCAGCGCCTGAAAGCCTCTGTGCACCTTTCTGTCAAGCGCCTCTCCCAGGCAGACATTATAGGAAAGATAGGTGTTTGCCGCCTCCGACTCACTCTCCATGATCGGATATTCCTTCTCCACCACCGCCGTCTCCTGAAACGGCGCCTCGGACAAAAGCGCAGAATCAACCGCAAGCGCGTCATACTTGGAGAGATACTCTCTGTCAAGATACGTCAGTTTCTCCTCCATATCCATATCGCCGTAGAGATAGATGTAGCTGTTGGAAGGATGATAATATTTCTTATGGAAATCCAAAAAGCCCTCGTAAGTCAGCTCCGGGATTACATCCGGATCGCCGCCTGACTCCACTCCGTAGGATGTATGCGGATAGAGAGAGTTCATGATTTCCCGGTAAAGCACATCATCAGGAGAGGAAAAAGCGCCCTTCATCTCATTGTAGACCACGCCGTTGATGGTCAGCGCATCATCCGCATTCTCCAGCTCATAATGCCACCCTTCCTGCTTAAAAATCTTTTCCTCACGATAAATATTTGGATGGAACACCGCGTCCAGATAGACGTCCATCAGATTCTGAAAATCCTTATCGTTGCAGCTCGCCACCGGATAGACCGTCTTATCGGGATAGGTCATGGCATTTAAGAAGGTATTAAGCGACCCCTTTGCCAGTTCGATGAAAGGATCCTTGATCGGATACTTCTCCGAGCCGCAAAGCACCGTATGCTCAATGATGTGCGCCACGCCCGTACTGTCTTTGGGAGGGGTACGGAAACCGATATAAAACACCTTGTTGTCGTCATCGTTGGAAAGGAGCGCTACCCGCGCCCCCGTTTTGTTATGTTTTAACAGAAAACCGTCCGATTTCAGTTCTTCGATCCTCTGTTTTGAGATCAGGGTATATGCCTGCAATTTTTCTAAGTTCATGGATACTCCTTTCCTTTTTAGGTCTTCTTCTCGCATAGTATATCACTATCCGGAAAAATTATCTATCCATACCTTTCATTGTTTTCCAAAAACACCGACTTCCACACGATCTTTCCCTTTTTTGCTCACGCCCGTCTGTCCGTAAAAAATGAATTTTCCGAAACCGCGCACGGTAACGGCGTCCTCCTCTTTTAACTGACAGGAGGCATTCTGTGTCTGGATGCCGTTAATAAAAACACGGCCGTTATTAAATAAGTCGCGGCTCTCCTCCCTGGAAAGGTTGTACACCTTGGAGATCACGCCGTCTGCTCTGGGGGACGAAACCGTCACAGAAATCCGCTCCGGCTCGGCGCTTTGTACCGCAATTTCCCCTTCCACCCGCTTGCAGGAAACATTGGTATGCCTTACCCTGTCCAGATGTTCCACGATATAGTCTGCAATGTTCTCATGACAAAAAAGCAGGGCTCCCTGCTCCTTTTGGGCTTCCACAAACAAATCGCCCAGCACATCCCGCTCAATCCCCAAATTCATGAGTGAGCCGAGAAAGTCCCTGTGTGTCAGGTTTTCCGAAAATTTAGGCGCTTTGGGGAATATCCTGACTGCCGTAATTGGAAAAGACTCCTCATAGCCCGGATCTCCGAAGCGGATCATCTTCCGTTCGCATAAAGGCGTGCCGCCCTCCATATTGACCCCCGCATAGGCAACCTCCCGTTCCACCGCATAGTACGCCTGCTGCTCTGCAAGCCCCAAAAAGGGCGTATAAGTGTATCTGTTCTGCGTGTAAGCCATATCCGCCAGTTCGACCAGCCTGTTCTTTCGTTGCTGCAATTCTTTCTCATCCATAACAATGTTCCCATTTGACATGATTTGCAATATATGGTATTCTTTAATTTAATTTTTGTCAATATGTTGTAGAAAAGTAACGAGGGGGAGGTCAAAATGAAAAAAACAAACACCAAATCAAACTTTTCAAACCGCATCGGCTTTGTGCTGGCAGCGGCAGGCTCCGCGGTGGGCATGGGAAACCTGTGGCGTTTTCCCTATCTTGCCGCAAAATACGGAGGCGGCATCTTTTTGCTCGTCTATCTCATTCTGGCCGTGACCTTCGGCTTTTCGCTGATGATCACGGAGATCGCGATCGGCAGAAAAACGGGAAAAAGCCCGCTCTACGCCTATGGCGAACTGCATCCGAAATTTGGTTTTTTGGGGATAGCGGCATCGGCGGTGCCCATCATCATCTTCCCCTATTACTGCGTGATCGGCGGTTGGGTCATTAAATATCTTACCATTTACGTTACCGGTCAGGCCGGCGCCGCGGCTGACGACGCCTACTTCGGCGGTTTTATCAGCAGTACGGGAATGCCTATCCTCTGTCTTTTCGTATTCCTGTTCCTTACCGCGGCGGTTGTCATGTTCGGTGTGGAAAAAGGCATCGAACGGGTAAGCCGGGTGATGATGCCCCTGCTCGTACTTCTGGCAATCGGCATTTCTATCTACAGCCTGACGCTGGACGGCGCGATAGACGGGTTGATCTACTATGTAAAGCCCGATTTTTCCCAGTTCTCGATCAAGACCATCATCGCCGCCATGGGACAGTTATTCTATTCCATGTCCCTTGCCATGGGTATCATGATCACCTACGGCTCCTATATGCGAAAGGAAGATAATCTGGAAGCATCCGTGCGGCATATCGAGATTTTCGATACGGCTATCGCTTTTCTTGCCGGCATGATGATCATTCCCGCCGTCTTTGTGTTCTCGGGCGGCAGCAGCGAAGCGCTGGGACAGGGACCGACACTCATGTTTGTCATGCTCCCCAAAGTATTTAACGCTATGCCCGGAAGCAGCCTCATCGGCTTTGTATTCTTTGTGCTGGTATTGTTTGCCGCTCTTACCTCGGCAATCTCCCTGATGGAAACCATCGTCTCCATCTTTATGGAAAAGCTTCATCTGGGAAGAAAACCGGTCTGCGCCGCCGTTTTTGCCGCTTCCTTCCTGCTCGCCCTGCCCTCCACACTGGGTTATGGCGCGCTCTCCCACGTGACCATCTTCGGCTACCAGATTTTGGATTTCTTTGACTTTATCAGCAATAACATTGCCATGCCCATCGTCGCGCTTTTGACGGCAGTTCTCATCGGCTATGCCGTGCGTCCTGAGACCGTCATCGAAGAAGTGGAACAAAACGGCGTTTTCCGCTCGAAAAAGCTTTATGTATATATGATTCGGTTTGTAGTGCCTGCGTGCATGATCATCATCCTGATTTCATCCATACTCGGCATCGTATAACGAAAACTGCAGCCTTGCACGGAGGTATTGATATGCTTACAGATGAGATCCGGCAGGAACTCTTTGCCAAACAGGACCTTTCCTACCGGGATTTTCAGTCAAAACTGATCCCCACTCTGGAAAACGGCGCGATGATCGGCGTGCGGACGCCCCAGCTGCGAAAAATGGCGAAACAGTATGCAAGGCATGAGGATATCAGCACATTTTTAGATGCGCTGCCCCACACTTACTTTGATGAAAACCAGCTCCACGCCTTTATCGTTTCTGAAAGGAAAGATTTTGCGCAGTGCATAACGGAGCTTACCCGTTTTCTGCCTTTTATAGATAACTGGGCGACCTGCGATCAGCTTTCCCCGAAGATATTCAAAAAACACCGTCCGGAACTGCTGCCTTATATCAAAGATTGGCTTGCTTCCGCCCACACCTACACAGTGCGGTTCGGCATTGGTATGCTGATGGAACATTATCTGGACGAAGATTTCGATATCCGATATCCGGAAGCAGTCGCCGGGCTCCGTTCCGAAGAATATTACATCAATATGATGATTGCCTGGTATTTTGCCACAGCACTGGCAAAACAGTACGAGGCGATTCTGCCGTTTTTTGAAAAGCCGCGTCTGTCTCTATGGACACACAACAAAGCGATTCAAAAGGCGGTGGAGAGTCTGCGCATCACCCCGGAGCAGAAAGCCTGCCTCAAAAAATTAAAGCGTGCATAAGCACGCAAAAGACCAGGTTTGGGGCTTAAAGCTCCTCACCTGGTCAGTGTAAAAGGGGAATTTTACAATAGTTATCATATCAGAGATTTCTGTCGAAAGCAAGCATAATTTGTTAAAATTCGCAACAAATTTTTACCAGTCGATTATACGGACGAAAATCTGTTTATACGCTGAAAGCCATGAGAGCAAGCTTTGAGAGTGCAAGCTCCTGAATCACAACTCCTTTTGCCTTCTTCTGTGCCAGATTCATGTCTACAAACGCCGCAAGCGGCATGAGTTTTGTGGTATATCCTGTCTTTTTCTTCCCGAACAGGCTTTTCTTTTCCTCCAAAACGCTGACTTTCACCTTTGCCCTAAGCTGCTCATACGTGCGATAGGAAAACTGCTCTTTCGTCATGTAGTAGAACTGACTTTCCAACGTAGTCTCCGGATCGGTATCTTTCAGGATATAATGCTCCACAATACTCTTATACTTAAAATTTACCATCACATCCTGCAGGATCTCCGCGTAACTGAGCTTTGCGCCCAGGTAAACAGATCCCGTATCCTGCATAAAATACTTAAAATCTTTGTTTTCCGCTTCCATCAATCTTCCTCTCCTGCCGCCGGGGATTCAATAGATTCAATCTTTCCGCCGCTTACGCGCACGGCGTCCTCAATCGCCTTTCTGGAAAGCCCTGACTCCTCCATCAGTTCCTCTACCGTCACCTTTCTGCGCAGTTCCTCCTGCAGGGCATTTGCCGCATCCGCCACCTTATTTACCTTATCGGCAATCTTCTGATCGCTCTTTTCATCCGCCTCCCGCGCCGCAATGCTCTCCTCCATGGCATCCATCATCATTCCGGCAAGCATCCCCTGCGCCTCGTTTGCATGTTCCATGGCACCCAGCATGGTAACGCCAAGAGAAAGCGCCACATTGCCCTCACCGATCAGATCCTCCAGGCTCACACCCTGCCCGGTATAAAGTTTGGCAATCTGGGGAACTTCCGGCAGCATCAACTCTATCAGCCGCTTTGCGGCATCCGCATCCCCCGCCATTGCCGAAAGGATGATTGCCTCCTTCTCTCCCTGTGTAACCGCCGGAATCGCCGCAAGCGCCTCCAGATAGGAATCCAGATAGTTTCTCTCCTCCTCCAGTAAAAAAGAGTCCACATCCGCCGGCTCGTCCACGCCGATCTTATTCTGCCGCAGATAGTCGTAGACCATCTCCATCTGCTCATCAGAAAGAGAAAGCGCCAAAAACGCTTCCTCCACCTCTTTCTTTGTAATGAAATTCTGCTGCGCCCTGGCTTTATGCTTCACTGCCTCAAGGGTTTTGCCAAATTCGATTTCCCGATTCATGTCTCTCCCTATACATTTAATAACGCATGGTATTTATTTCTCGTCGCACATGAGTCGTTCCCACGCCGCCCGCGCCATCAGTTTCTCTTGATATGCGTATGGGTATACAGATGTTCCTCACAGTACTCGTAGTTTCCGTCGCACTTCGAGCAAAAGCGGAACTGCATCTGCGGGCTGTCCACTTCCGTCCTGCCGCAGATGGCACATTTGTGCTTGGTGATCCCCGTGCTCCTTCTCACTTCCCGCTTAAACTCCTGCCGCCTGTGAATCTGCTTTGGATTCAGGTGCATCATATTACGCGAAGTCAGGAAAAATACCACAAAGTTAAGCAGGGAGGCGCCAATCGCGAACTTCCCGTACACATTCGTGCCAAGGAACTCAAACACCAGCATCACCGCATAAATAACACCCAGCCACTTCACCCGGATTGGAATAATGAACATGAGCAGTACCTGCGCGTCCGGGAACGTCGCCGCATACGCCAAAAAGATCGACATATTGATATAGTAAGTGCTGAACACTCCCGCGATCGCCCTGAAATATTGATCCGGCGTATCAATGGTCAGCGTATGGATGATTCCCTGCATATCAACCATCGGTATCCCCGGCCGGAACAGATAACAGTAACCCATCAGCAGAAAGCTCCCCGCAATCGTAAAGAGCATCCCCTGAAACAGATAGACATTATAACGGTAAGTGCCCCATGTCCGCTCCAGTGAAGTACCGATTGAGCAATAAAAATATAACATGATCAAGGTAAAGAACAGCCCGCCGCTGCTCGGCGGGATCAGAATCCATGTCACAAGCCGCCAGATCTGCCCATGCAAAATCGCGTAAGGATTTAAGGTCAGGTAAGAAATCAGTAGACCGCTTCTGTCGAACATCTGCAGCAGATACCCGACCGCATAGCACATGACCAATACAAAAGATAGGTTCTGTATCGCATATTTTCCGAATTTCCGTTCAAAAGGGCTCATGTCTCACACTCCATCCAAAATATATAATATAATATAGCATCCCTCCCAACAAAAGTAAACGGCGCAGTCTGTCAAAAACACCAGGTTATAAAAATTTTATATTTATCTCCTGAAATCTTCACTTTTTTCTGTGTTTTCTAGGAATTGGATGATTGCTTTTTTAACCGCCGTGTCGTATAATGACGTCGTATGCCGAAAAACACATTTTAATAAGTAAAAAAGACATTTTTTGACAGACCAACATTTGTAAGGAGTGACACAGAAATGAGTGACATGCAGTATACCCTTGGCATCGATATCGGTTCCACTACCGTTAAGATTGCCATTCTGGACAACAGACAGCAGATCCTCTTTTCCGATTATCAGAGACATTATGCCAATATCAAGGAGACGCTCGCGGGGCTTTTATCTCAGGCTTACGAAAAACTAGGGAACCTTACCGTGCACCCCATGATCACGGGTTCCGGCGGTCTCACGCTTGCCAACCACCTGCAGATTCCTTTTGTGCAGGAGGTGATTGCGGTATCGACTTCCCTGCAGACCTTTGCGCCCGTCACGGACGTGGCAATCGAGCTGGGCGGTGAGGATGCTAAGATCATCTATTTCGAGGACGGCAATGTCGAACAGCGCATGAACGGCATTTGCGCCGGCGGTACAGGGTCCTTTATTGACCAGATGGCTTCCCTGTTACAGACGGACGCTGCCGGCTTAAACGAGTACGCCAAAAATTATCACTCCCTCTATACCATAGCCGCCCGCTGCGGCGTGTTCGCCAAGTCGGACATCCAACCCCTCATCAACGAGGGTGCGACAAAGGAAGACCTCTCCGCCTCCATTTTTCAGGCGGTGGTCAACCAGACCATCAGTGGTCTTGCCTGCGGCAAACCGATCAGAGGTCATGTAGCGTTTCTCGGCGGTCCGCTGCACTTTCTCTCGGAATTAAAGCAGTCCTTTATCCGCACGTTAAAGCTGGACGACGCCCATATCATCGATATGGACAACTCCCACCTCTTTGCAGCCATCGGCTCCGCCTTAAATGCCAAAGAGGAAACACACTACACGATGGAGGAACTGACAGATAAGCTCTCCGGCGATATCAAAATGGAATTTGAGGTGGAGCGCATGGAGCCGTTATTTGCCGCCCAAGCGGATTATGATGCCTTTCTCGCGCGCCACAGCGCCCATCACGTGGCGACGGGGGACCTTGCCACTTATCAGGGCAAATGCTTCCTGGGTATCGACGCAGGTTCCACCACCACCAAGGTCGCGCTCGTGGACGAGCAGGGCTCTCTGCTCTACTCCTTTTACAGCAGCAACGACGGCAGTCCCTTAAAAACTGCCATCCGCTCTCTGAAGGAAATCTACAACCTGCTTCCGGAGGGCGTGACCATCGCACGCTCCTGTTCCACCGGCTACGGTGAGGCGCTGATGAAAGCCGCCTTTTTGTTAGACGACGGCGAAGTGGAAACGGTTGCCCACTACAACGCTGCCGCCTTCTTCGATCCTGAGGTAGATTGTATCCTGGACATCGGCGGGCAGGACATGAAGTGTATCAAGATCAAGAACCAGACCGTGGACAGCGTGCAGTTAAACGAAGCCTGCTCCTCGGGCTGCGGCTCTTTCATAGAAACCTTTGCCAAGTCCTTAAACTACGGCGTGGAGGACTTTGCCAGAACAGCGCTTTTTGCCGAGCATCCGATCGACCTGGGCACCCGCTGTACCGTGTTTATGAATTCCAAAGTCAAGCAGGCGCAGAAGGAAGGCGCTTCCGTCTCCGATATCTCCGCCGGGCTTGCCTACTCCGTCATCAAAAACGCCCTCTTTAAGGTCATCAAAGTTTCCGATGCCTCAGAACTGGGCAAAAACATCGTCGTGCAGGGCGGCACCTTCTACAATGACGCAGTCCTGCGGAGTTTTGAAAAGATTGCGGACTGTGAAGCCATCCGCCCCGATATCGCCGGTATCATGGGTGCATTCGGCGCCGCATTGATTGCCAGAGCGCGTTATCAGGAAGGGTATCAGACGTCCATGCTGAATCTGGAGCAGATCACTGCCCTGCAGTTTGAGACCAGCATGGCAAAATGTAAAGGCTGCACCAACAACTGTCGCCTTACCATCAACAAATTTACGGGCGGCCGCCAGTATATTTCCGGCAACCGCTGCGAAAGAGGTCTGGGACGACAAAAAAAGGAAAACGGCGTTCCCAATCTCTTTGACTACAAATTAAAGCGTTATTTCGATTATGAACCGCTTCCTGCGGACGAAGCCCCCCGCGGCACTGTCGGCATTCCGCGTGTTTTGAATATGTACGAGAACTACCCCTTCTGGTTCACCTTCTTTACGAAGCTGGGCTTTCAGGTAGTGCTCTCTCCCCTCTCAAACCGCAAGATCTATGAGCTTGGCATCGAGTCCATTCCCAGCGAATCGGAGTGTTATCCGGCAAAACTCGCGCACGGTCATGTATCCTGGCTCATCAAACAGAAGGTAGACTTTATCTTTTATCCCGCCCTCTTTTACGAACGGGACGAGTTTCACGATGCCAATAACCACTATAACTGCCCCATTGTCACCTCCTACTCCGAAAATATCAAGAATAACGTGGAGGAAATCGGACGCGGCGAAGTGCGTTTCCGCAATCCGTTTATGTCCTTCAAAAGCTTACAGACCGTCACGGAAGCGCTTACCAGAGAATTTCAGGAGCTTCCCATAACAGCTGTTATGGACGCTGCGGAAGCTGCATGGGCAGAACTTGCGACAGCCAGACAGGATATGCGCAACAAGGGCGAGGAAGTACTGCGCTATCTGGAAACAAACCACAAACGCGGCATCGTACTTGCCGGACGTCCCTACCATGTCGATCCGGAAATCAACCACGGCATTCCCGAGCTCATCACCTCCTACGATATCGCGGTGCTGACCGAGGATTCCGTTTCCCATCTGGCTGCCCCGGAGCGGCCGCTGATCGTCTCCGACCAGTGGATGTACCACTCCAGACTCTATGCGGCGGCAAGCTTTGTCAAGACCAGAGACGATTTGGATCTGATTCAGTTAAACTCCTTTGGCTGCGGTCTGGACGCTGTGACCACGGATCAGGTGAACGACATCCTCACAGGCTCTGACAAAATTTACACCTGCTTGAAAATCGACGAAGTAAACAATCTGGGGGCTGCGAGGATCCGCATCCGTTCCCTGCTCTCCGCGATTCAGGTCAAAGAGCAGAAAAAGAATCCCCGCACCATCCGCTCAAGCGCCATCGAAAAGCGTCCTTTCACCGAAGAAATGCGCAAGGATTACACTATCCTCTGTCCGCAGATGTCGCCCATTCATTTCGATATCATGGAAGCTGCCTTCGGTGCCTGCGGCTACCGCTTCGAGGTGCTTGACAACGACACCAGACAGGCAGTTGATATGGGGTTGAAATTTGTCAATAATGACGCCTGTTATCCTTCCCTGATCGTGGTGGGTCAGATTATGGACGCCCTGCTCTCCGGAAAATATGACCTGAATAAAGTGGCTGTCATCATGACCCAGACAGGCGGCGGCTGCCGCGCCACCAACTATGTGGGCTTTATCAGACGCGCCTTAGAAAAAGCGGGGATGCAGCAGATTCCCGTGATTTCCTTAAATCTGGGCGGCATCGAGAGCAATCCCGGCTTCCACATCAATGCCGATCTTTTGCTGCGCGCCGCTTACAGCGCCCTCTTTGGCGACATCTTTATGCGCTGCGTCTACCGCATGCGCCCCTATGAGAAGGAAGCAGGCTCCGTGGATGCCCTGCACGCTTCCTGGGCGGCACGCTGCCGCAGTTTTGTCTCCAAAAAGCATATGAACCATCTGACCTTCCGAAAGATGTGTAAACAGATTGTGCGGGATTTCGACGCCATCCCCATAGACGAGACGTTACAAAAACCCCGTGTCGGCATTGTTGGCGAGATTCTGGTGAAGTTTGCCCCCGCCGCCAACAATCATTTGGTGGAGCTTTTGGAAGCGGAAGGCGCAGAGGCCGTTGTACCCGATCTGTTAGACTTCATGCTCTACTGCTTCTATAACCAGATTTACAAGGCAGAATACCTGGGGACCTCCAAAAAGGCCTCTCTTGTCTCCGCTTTTGGCATCAGGGCGTTGGAATGGTTACGAGCTCCCGCCGCCAAAGAATTTGCAAAAAGTAAACATTTTAACCCGCCCGTGAGCATCTACACGCTGGTGGATTACGCCAAACCCATCGTCGATATCGGCAACCAGACGGGAGAAGGCTGGTTTCTCACCGGTGAGATGGTCGAGCTCATCCATGGCGGCACTAACAATATCGTCTGTACCCAGCCCTTCGGCTGCCTGCCGAACCATGTGGTGGGTAAGGGCGTCATCAAAGAGCTGCGGCACCGCTTCCCCGGCTCCAACATCGTTGCCATCGACTACGATCCCGGCGCCAGCGAGGTCAACCAGCTAAACCGCATCAAGCTGATGCTCTCCACGGCACAGAAGAACCTGAAAAAACAAAGCAACTAAAAACAGGTGCGGGAAATTCCTGCACCTGTTATATCATCTCTAAATCGTTTCTTAATAAAATGTTCTTTCCACCTTGCGGTTTATGAAACGAATCTTGTCCCGTGTCTCCTCATCCAGCTCCTGAATCGCATCGTCCGCGCTCTCTTTCTGCAGTTGGTTGACACAGAATACGCAGGCTCCAAAGGTTTCGCCCGAGAAAATCTTGGGTTTCTCCCATTTTACAAAATAGGACACCCGATGCTTTAAGAGCATCTTTTCAATCTTTTCCTTAGTCTCCATATCCTTGACCTGGCACCATTCCAGTTCGTTGTGTACCTTTACCTTCTGATAAGCCGTCTCCATAACCGGTTATTCCCCCATGTTGAAATGTGAGCGGAGCGCCGCTCCGCATTCAGTCAGAAAACACAAATCAATTATAATGCATAATTTATCCTTTTTCAAGTAACATCTTCACATCTTCCCTTTATTTTTCCCAAGCTGAGCAAAAGGAAACGCCGCATAAAAGACACCGCCCATAAACAGGCGGTGTCTGCTCTCCACACTTAAAATTTCAGTTTCTAAATCTTACTTTGCCTCGATAAATGCAAGATGCTCATTCGCGGTGATATCAACCACAACATGGTCGTCGGTTACAACAGTGGGAACCGCTACCCAATTATCATCAGTCACGCGCTGATATACGGTAATCGCCTGTCCTGCCTTTACGCCGGGTGCATAGAAAGTAACTTTTGCGGTGCTATAACCTGCGTGGGTGTGTACCTTTGCAACAGCAAGCAAAGATCCCTTGCCCTGTGCCAGTTCCTTCGCTGCATAAACTCTCTTGAGCTCAGGCTTCTGCAGATCAAAGGTTAAACCGGGTGCCTCTACGCCGTCGAGCACTGCACCCTTACCGATTGCCAGATCCTGAACCTGCTCGGGATCCATAGCCCAATGATCAACAACTGCATTGTTCATATGCTCGCTGATGGTCTTATCCTCCGCGATTGCACGAACCGTCTCAGCCGGAATGCCGATATCGGAATCACTCTCCAGATAAACTGCTACGGGCGCTCCCGGGCACCCAACAGTTTCATGTGCCAATACAGGGGTCGAGAAGATCATAATGCCTGCCAGTGTAAGTACGATTGCTTTCTTCATTCTAAAACTTCCTCCTTTTGATTTTCTGTTTTTAAAGTGTGGTCGTTTGGGAGGATAATTTTTACCCCCCCCCCCTCTCGGAAAAATATAGCATTTTTTATGGGATAAGTCAACCATGCAAACCACATTCCCCCACACAAATATTAAGAAAATCCTAAGAAGTTTTTTGGTAGTTATGCCAGTCCGTGCTCCGCTAGGGTAAAGTTTTTGTAGG
>DETS01000070.1 GCA_002361735.1 Lachnospiraceae bacterium UBA3282
CTACAAAAACTTTACCCTAGCTTTCATTCCACTCCCATGCTCGTCCTTTATCAATATAATTAGTCAACTGTGCATCTGTTATTGGGTACATAGTTCGATAAGATAATGCACCGGAAGCGGAAATCCTTATGGCTACTGAAACATGGGAAGAAAAATTCTTTATAAATGAGATACTATTATCTTTAGGATGTATACTGAGATAATCCGGTTTTTCAATGATAGAGGGTATCCTGACAGATGGGGTGCCTTTTCGGTTAAAAAGGTAACTATGTCGGGATTTGGTTCGCATTCCTCGGCATTGTATGCTTCGGAATGGAGAAAATGATATTAAGCCCTGCTTTAATAGTAGTGGATAAAGAATGGATGTGATACAATCATAAAGAGTTGAGCATTTTGTCGTTATTCTATGTAGATAGAGAAAACGTTGACTCAAAAAGGAGAGAAAACAGATGAGCGAAATTGATGATGTCATTAACATGTTGGACAATCTGACAAAGGACGGCGTCAGCCGCATCAAGGTGGAGGCCTCGGAGGAACTTCAGGAGGGAGAGCAGAAAAAGGCGTACCATCACGGGCGCTGCGATGTGGGGAGCCCTTTTGCCACGGGGAAACTGTTTGACGCGGAAGATGCGGACTGTGATTGACCGGCATAACGGAGGTGCCATATGAGAACAGAAAACGAAATGTACGATCTTATTTTGGAGATTGCGAAAAATGACTTCAGGATCAAAGCGGTCTATATGAACGGTTCCAGAACCAATAAAAACGTGCCCAAGGACAGATTTCAGGATTATGATATCGTTTACGTTGTAGAAGAAACCAAAAGCTTTATCGAGGATAAAGACTGGATCAGGCGTTTCGGAGACGTCCTCTATATGCAGTATCCGGATGAAACGCCCTTTTATCCCAGCGATAAAGAAAATTCTTACGGCTGGCTGATGCAGTTTACGGACGGAAACAGGATCGACTTGACGGTGCAGGCGGTCAGTTACGCATTGCAGCACATTCAGGAGGACAGGCTTTGTAAGATTTTGCTGGATAAAGAACAGATCTTGCCCGACATGGGGGAGGCAACGGATTGTCAGCATTGGGTGAGAAAACCGACAGAGGAACAGTACCACGCAGTCTGCAATGAATTTTGGTGGTGTACGAATAATATCGCGAAGGGCCTGTGGCGGGAAGAATTTCCCTATGTGCAGGATATGACCAATCATGTTGTGAGAGGACAGCTCGTTAAGATGTTGGATTGGAAAGTAGGCATTTTGACAGACTGGTCGGTCAGCACGGGAAAGTCGTCAAAGTATTTGTATCGGTGGCTTCCGAAGGACGAATGGGAAACGTTTTTGGCTACTTATTTTGACTGTGATGTTGAACACGCCTGGCACTCCGTTTTTGAAATGTGCAGGCTGTTTGAACGTACGGCGCGGTATGTCGGTGAAAAACTGGGATGGGAGTATCATCAGGACGAGGGTAAAGCCGCCCTGTCTTATTTGGAATCGGTACATCAGATGGCGAAAGACCATTAAATAGGTTTGAAATTGGCAGTACAGAGGCAGGCGAAAGCAATGAAAGAAATGGGAGAAAAACAGATGCAGGTAATCGAATATCACAACTGTGACCGGCAGGAGCATTGGCTGGAACAGATCAAAAAGAGCGATTGGTCAGCGGGGCAGTTTTTATATGAATTATTAAAAGAAAACAAGTTCTTTGAAATGACGGGAGAAAAGTCAAGAGTAATGCTGCTCGTGGATGGGGATGATCTGATTTCATTCTGTACCTACGCGGGAAAAGACGATATCCAACCGACGGAATTGACGCCGTGGATCGGTTTTGTTTATACGTTTCCGCAGTACAGGGGGCATCGCTATATGGGAAAACTGTTTCAGGAGATCGAGAAACTGGCGAAGGCGGAGTCGGTGCGGGAAATCTATATCTCAACGGACAAAACCGGATTATATGAAAAGTACGGCTGCGAATTTTATCAGACGATGGATGACATGAACGGGGAGCCTTCCAGAGTATACAGAAAGCAGGTTGAATGAGGGGATTCGGAGGGTGGCGGATGCGCTCCGTGGTCAGGGGGTCGGAAAAAGGCTGATGGACAAGGCAAAAGAGGTTGCCGTCAATCAGAAAAGACGGGCCATCATTTTGGAAACGCAGTCGTGTAATACGAACGCGATCGGGTTTTATCTGCACGAAAGATTTGAGCTGATCGGGTTTGATACATGCTGTTACACAAATAATGATATTGGGAGACGGGAAGTAAGAATCAATCTGGGATATTTCTTTCACAGAAAAGAACGGAGACGCTAGTTCCTTTTTATCGAGATGCGGAGGGGAAATAAAGGCTAAGGAGGATATGACGCTTCGGAACAGATCTGATATGCCACACAGGGAACGGGAAAACTCTTGTTGGCGGATGATCGGGAAAAAGAGTTTACGGCAGGCGATGTCGCTCGCTTTGCGGATGGCGACGTTCACGGGCTGCTCAATTAAAAGACAATGGATTGGACTATTCCCCTGCCTATTGTGTGGATATCGGACATTTGGTCGGATGCTGCGGCGCGTTTCGGGAAGGAATGGCGCTGGCAGGCGAGAAAGGCGGCACGCATCAGGTGTATCTGGATCTGGTAGAGTATATGTGTCGGTGCGGCTTGTACAATCTGGTGCCGGAGTTACGGGAAGAAGTGGACAGGATTTACGATTCCATTGACGAACAGGGCATATGCCTCGTAGATTTTAGTGAAAATTCTTTGAAGGGCATGGGAACGTATTCCGGTGGGCAGTTGGAGGAAGACTGGAAAAGCAGGACCAGAAAACTCTGCGACGTCACCTACAGGGCAATGGTGATACTGTATCATGCGGGCAGGATATAAAAAGAGGAAAGAACGTAAGATAATGACGGAAGCTTATGGATCTGTGTGATGACGCATGCCCTGATCAATGCGCTCTCGCAGATCGCGGCAGGGGAAACGGTTGTCGTGAGTATGGTCGGGAAGATCTTATGCGTTGTCATTGCGGTCGGGGTGTACGGAAAATGTGCTGAAAAATCAGGTTGCAATAGAATAGAAAGTTGAAGTTTTGTTTGTAATGAAATATTTGCAGGGGTATAATATAAATGAAAACGCTAATCCCCCAGCTATGCTGGGGAGAATAGAGTAAGCTGTAGCGAAGAGGATAGTATAAAAAAGTATGTGCGCTGACTGGGCAATCCACGACAGTGAGAACGATAAAGGACAGCGCAATCTCCATATCCATGTTTTACTCACAATGCGCCCTATTGCGGCAAACGGGGAATGGGGAGCAAAGGCAAAAAAGGTTTATGTCCTTGATGAAAACAGGGAGCGTATTCCCCTCATTGACAAAAAGACAGGACAGCAGAAAGTTGACAAGCAAAACCGTAAACAGTGGAAATGTCAGACCGTAGAAAGTACCGACTGGAACAGTAGGGAGAACGCCAAGAAGTGGCGAAAAGATTTAGCCGACACAATCAATGCCGCCAATGAGCAGTTGGGGATTGCGGT
>DETS01000036.1 GCA_002361735.1 Lachnospiraceae bacterium UBA3282
TGCCGGATAACGTCCGGTGGAGGCGACTCCAAGGCCAGTGCAACAGAAAAGAAACCGCTCAGCCCATGGGTTGAGTGAGGGTGGAATGGCAGTGTAAGAGACTACCGCCGTCCCGGTAACGGGGCGGGCTGTGTAAACCCCATCCGGAGCAAGACCAAACAGAAAGCAACAGATTTGCCCGATCTGCTTTCAGGTAGGTTGCTGGAGCGTCCCGGTAACGGGACGTCGAGATAGATGATCATTCACGACATAACCCGGCTTATCGCCCTGCTTACATTGAAAAATACGTTTGTCTAAGAGGGGTACAGGAACATTGCTCAGGCGGTTCCTGTACCCCTGACAAAAGTATGGCATTAAGGAGACTGCAGTGAAGGCGAGCAGAAAAAATTTAATGATAACTATTGTTATTTTATCATACTGCGCCGCGGCGGTCCCGGGATGGCAGGTACAGGCGGCGGAGCCGTCCCTGCCGCCCCATTTGATTCAGACAGTGAACACGCAGGACATCTACGAAGGATTGCTCGCGTTGGAACTGCTCACCTGCCCGGTACTGGAGACGGCGGATACGGCTGCTGCTTATGAGAATGTAAAAAACAGTGTGGTGCGCCTTGACATGGGGAAAGCCTATGGCAGCGGCGTGATTTTTCGTATGACAACAGATGCAGTGATCATTGCCACCAATAAACATGTGCTGGACTATTGGGACGAATCATCGGGTGTGGTGTGGTTTCCGCAGGGATATTTTGCGGATGCCTCGCTGCTGGGAAGCGCGGCGGAGAGCGATGTGGGGTTTCTGCGGGTGGAAGGCAGCGAGTTGGGGTATGAGGTGCTGGCAACTCTTAGAAGCGTCTGTCTGAATGAGAATCTTGAGAGCAGGGAGGAACAGATCGGGGGCTTTTGCGTGGGTACGGACCGCAGAGAACAGGAACCGGTATGGTATGAGGCAGTGTTGGAGAGGGAGGAGCGCTACATCGGGCTGTTTCAGGAAAATATGCTCTACGGTCACGGTTTTGGCAGAGAAGGGATGAGCGGCGGCGGTATTTTTGACGGTCACGGAAGGCTGCTCGGGCTGTTGGCGGGAGGAACTTATCAAAATGAGATCGCAGGTGTCCCGGTCAAAAAGGTAGAGGCAGCTTACCGGGAGGTCATGGGGGAATAAGGATACCATTTTGGGGAGTTGTGTGATATACTTGATGGGATGGAGGAAACGTGCTATGGCATTATTTCAGATCAGCAATGACAAGATCACCATACAGGTGGACAGTATGGGGGCGGAACTGAAATCCCTGAAACGGGTGGCGGATGCAAGAGAGTACCTGTGGCAGGGCGATCCGGCTTATTGGGGGAGGACATCGCCCGTCCTGTTTCCCATTGTGGGAGCATTAAAGAACGGACGTTATAGAATTGGAGACAAGGAATATCCCATGGGGCAGCACGGCTTTGCGCGGGATATGGAATTTCAGCTAAAGAGCCAGGTCGCTTCGGAAATCTGGTTTTCTCTGCGTTCTGACGAAAAGACGCTCGCCGTCTATCCGTATCCGTTTCTGCTGGAAATCGGATATGAACTGACAGGCAGTACGGTGATCGTAAAGTGGCGGGTGACCAATCAGGAAAAAGAACCCATTCATTTCTCCATCGGAGGGCATCCGGCATTTCTATGTCCGATCGATCCGGGGACGGATCAGACCCAGTACCGTCTTTCCTTTGATACAAAGGCGCAGATCGTTTCTTCCTGTATCGAGGACGGGCTTTTGGGAAAGGATAAAAAGACCTATCGACTGCGGGATGGCGTGCTGCCCATTACGGCGGAGCTTTTTGACGGCGACGCTTTGGTCGTTGAGAACGATCAGGCGCACAGCGTGGCGCTTGTGAAACCGGATGGGACGCCTTATTTGACGGTGGATTTTGACGCACCGCTTTTTGGCATCTGGTCGCCGCCGAAAAAGAAGGCCCCTTTTATCTGTATCGAGCCTTGGTACGGGCGCTGTGACAGTGTGGATTTTGCGGGAGAGTTTCCGGACAGAGAGTGGGGACAGACCCTTTCGCGGGGGAGTTTTGATGTACAGTATCAGATCACGATTGCCTAGCGCGGCTGCGGTCTTTAGACGAAAGAGAGGAAAACGATGGCGCCTGTGGTACAGTGTGTGGGTCTGACGAAGACTTACGGAAGAAAGATAGCGTTAAATCAGATTTATCTTAATTTGGAGAGAGGCAGGATCATCGGGCTGTTAGGACCTAACGGCAGCGGAAAGACCACGATGATCAAGATTATAAACGGACTCCTTCGTCCGACGGCAGGGGAGGTTTTGATCAACGGACAGCGTCCGGGCGTCGATACGAAGCTTAGAATTTCCTATCTGCCGGAACGGACGTATCTGCCGCCGGGGATGAAGGTGATCGAGCTGGTGCAGTATTTTCAGGACTTCTATCCGGATTTTCGGATGGACAGGGCTTACGATATGCTGGCAAGGCTGCAGATCCCGCCGCAGGAGAGGCTGAAAAACCTTTCCAAGGGCACAAAGGAGAAGGTGCAGCTCATCATGGTGATGAGTCGGGACGCGGATCTTTACATTTTGGATGAACCCATCGCGGGCGTGGATCCTGCGGCAAGAGATTATATTCTGCATACGATCGTCAGCAATTATAATCGCAACGGTTCCATCCTGCTTTCCACGCATTTGATCGCGGATGTGGAGAGTATTTTGGACGAGGTGGTTTTCATTAAGTACGGCAGCATTGTTTTACAGGCAGGTGCGGAGCAGATCAGGCAAAATGAGCACAAGTCCGTGGACAGGTTTTTCAGGGAGGTGTTCGCATGTTAGGAAAGTTGATGAAATATGAGTGGAAAGCCACCTGGAAACTGCTTGTTTTGGCAAACGGGCTGACGCTTCTGATGACGATCATCGCCTGGGGGATGGTAAGGATATTGGAGCAGTCAGGCAGTGATTTCAGGATGATGGATTTTATGGCTGTGATGGTGCTTTTCACCTATGTGGCAAGCATGTTTGCCGTGAGTATCGGCACGGGGATCTTCCTGATCCACCGCTTTTATACTTCTACCTATGGGGATCAGGGCTATCTTTTACACACCCTGCCGGTGGATACGCATCACATCATTATCGCGAAGCTGCTGGTCAGTGCCGCCTGGGAATTGATCAATATTTTATCCATTTACTTATCTGTCATTTTTCTGTTTGCGTCGACGAAAGAAGTGTTTGAATCGATGATGAGGGGAATGAAGGATGCAATCGAGTATTTGGGGGCGGAAAAGATTACGGCGTTTACGGTGATCATGACCCTTTTGGCGTTTGTATTTTCTCTGTTTGCGAAGGTGCTCAAAGTGGGAGCGTGCATCTCGCTGGGACAGCTTGCCCCGAACCATAAGCTGCTGCTTTCCTTTGGCTGGTACGCGGGAATTTATGTGATAGAGCAGATTCTGCAGGTAGTGTATTTTGCGGTGGTGATTGCTTTTGAGAGACAGCTTGGGGATAGGGCGGTCGACTATTTTAGTCATTATGGAGGAATGTCGCTGTTTGGCGGGAACCGGTGGGAGACTTCGCTGATCGGCGCGATCATCAGCTGTGTGATCTTCTATCTGCTGACCTGGTATATGATGAGTAGAAAATTAAATTTGGATTAAATAATATGTGTGGAGGCTGCTATGACGAAGATTGATATTGTTTCGGGCTTTTTGGGCGCGGGCAAAACGACGTTGATCAAAAAATTGTTAAAGGAAGCGCTGGCGGATGAAAAGGTAGTGCTGATTGAGAACGAATTTGGAGAGATCGGCATTGACGGGGGCTTTTTGCAGGAGGCAGGCATTGAGATCAAGGAAATGAACTCCGGCTGTATCTGCTGCTCTCTGGTGGGAGATTTCGGCACATCCTTAAAGGAAGTGCTTACCACATACACGCCGGAGCGCATCCTCATTGAGCCGTCGGGCGTGGGAAAGCTTTCCGATGTGATGAAGGCGGTGCAGGACGCTATGGCGGACAGGGACGTGCAGCTTAACAGCGCGGTGGCTGTGGTGGATGCCTGCAAGTGTAAGATGTATCTGAAAAATTTCGGAGAATTTTTTATCAATCAGATCGAACATGCGGGGACGATCGTCTTAAGCCGCACGGATAAGTTAAGCGAGGAGAAATTGACTGCCTGCGTCGCCATGATTCGGGAGCATAACGAAAAGGCGACGATCATCACGACGCCCTGGGACGCGCTGGAAGGCAGGGATATTCTGGAGACCATTGAGGGCGCAAAGGATCTGGAGGCTGAGTTGATGCGTGAGGTGATGGAACATCATGAGGAACACCATCATCATGAGCATGGACCTGACTGCACCTGTGGCTGTCACGATCATGACCATGAACACCATCATCACGAGGATGAGGAGCACGGGCACCATCATCATGATCATGACGAGCACCATGACCATCATCACGAGCACGAGGAGCACGGGCACGACCATCATCATGACCACGATGGGCACGAGCACCATCACCATCATCATGCGGATGAGGTCTTTACAAGTTGGGGGCTGGAGACGCCTGCGGTCTACACGAAGGAGGAAATCTCGCAGATCCTGAAGGAGCTTGATCATGAAGAGGAGTACGGCATGGTGCTGCGCGCAAAGGGCATGGTTGCCGGCGCGGACGGCGGCTGGATTTATTTTGATTATGTGCCCGAGGAGAGTAACGTCAGGGACGGCAAGCCCGGTGTGACAGGGAAATTCTGCGTGATCGGTTCCAAACTGAAAGAGGATAAGCTGGCGGAATTGTTTGGGAAATAAATAACAGACGATATTAAATGAAGCGAGCGGGACTTTAGTCAGAATAGAAGACGGAAAGGAATGAGGAAACGTGAAACCGGTCTATATGATCAACGGTTTTTTGGAGAGCGGGAAGACGGAGTTTATTA
Source organism: Lachnospiraceae bacterium UBA3282 (assembly GCA_002361735.1). GTDB lineage: Bacteria > Bacillota > Clostridia > Lachnospirales > Lachnospiraceae > UBA3282. The sequence continues at coordinate 4,915 of DETS01000036.1, forward strand.
CCTATACTTTGGCACAGCCCTATTTTCAGGTGCGGGGCAAGACGCTGCTCATCTTATGTGAGGAGGGAGAAATCGAATACGATCCTCTGCTCTTAAAGCAAAGCCGCACAGTGCTGGAAGTCATTGATGAGGAGGAGGACTTTGTACCGAACAGGCTGATCGAGCTGGAAAAGAAGCATAAGCCGGAGCGTATCGTCATTGAATATAACGGGATGTGGAATTATAAGGAAATGAAGCTTCCCTGGCACTGGAAGATAGAGCAGCAGGTCACGACCATCAATGCCGCTACCTTTCCCATGTATTTTACCAATATGAAGTCTCTGCTGGCGGAACAGATCAGAAAGTCGGAGCTCATTATCTTTAATCGCTGTGACGGGGTGAAGGATCTTAGCAGTTACAAGCGGAATGTGAAAGCAATCAATCCCGGCGCGGAGATCGTGTTTGAGGATGCCAACGGAGAAATCAATGAGATCATGGAGGAGGAGCTTCCCTATGATCTGAAGGCGGATGTCATTGAATTAGATAACATGGGTTATGGAATCTGGTATCTGGATACGATGGATCACATCGAACGCTATCAGGATAAAACACTCTCGTTTTTGGCAATGGTATTAAAGCCGACGCAGTTTCCCAAGGGGTATTTTGTGCCGGGACGCATGGCGATGACCTGCTGCGCGGATGATATGGCATTTTTGGGATATGCCTGTGCTTATGAGGGGGCGGACGCGCTTAAGGACCAGCAGTGGGTGAAAGTCACTGCTAAGGTAGAAAAATGTTATTTTGAGGGCTACCGGGGAGAAGGTCCGGTACTGCGTGCGATAGAGGTAGAGCCTGCGAAGGCGCCCAAAGAGAAAGTGATCAGCTTTGTGTAAGGGATCAAAAGTTACTTGAGAGGTTTGACTTTATGTTTCACTATAACGGTTTTCAGTGGTTGTTTTTCTTTTATTTTTATTGTTTTGGCGGTTGGTGCTTTGAGTCTGTTTTTGTATCTCTAAAGTCCCACAAATGGGTCAACAGAGGGTTTATGCGGGGACCTTTTCTTCCCCTCTACGGCAGCGGCGCGACCATGATGCTGGTGGTGTCGAGACCTTATCAGGATAATGTGCTGTTGACTTATATCGCCGGTGTGATCGGCGCTACGGCGTTGGAATATGTGACGGGCGTGGTGATGGAGGCGCTTTTTAAGGTCAGGTATTGGGACTATACGGACAGGCTGCTGAATTTTCAGGGACGTATTTGTCTGCGTTCCTCTTTAACGTGGGGATTTTTTACCATTCTGATGACCAGGGTGATTCATCGGCCTGTTGAACAGTTTGTGTTTTCGATGCCGGGCAGAATGTTAAACTGGGTGACGGTACTGCTCACGATTTATATTGTGGCGGATTTTACCCTTTCCTTCAAGGCGGCGCTCGATTTGCGCGATCTGATGATCCGTATGGTGCGGCTGCGGGAGGAACTGGAGCGGATGCAGAAGCGGTTGGATGTGTTTATCGCTTTTAATAATGACGAACGGGAGCAGAGGCGTCTGGATCGGGGCGAACGCAGAGAGGTTTGGCTCAACGACCTGATTTCCAGTCTTGAGCAGGGCTTTGCCACCCTAAAGGAACTGCTGCTGAGCAAACCTTCGGCTTACGGGGAGAGCGTCAGGGAAGAAATTGCCGAACTTCGCGGCCGCTTTAACCTATACAGGGAGCGGGAACGGGGAGAAAAGAAGCTTTTGGATTTCTATAAGCGGGATATGATCCGCAATAATCCTTCTATGAAATCAGAGACTTACGAGAGTGCTTTTGAGGAGTTAAAGAAGCTTGTAAACAGCGAGGAAGAAGGATAGAGTCAACAATGCGACAGGACGCTTTTCGGGGAGGAAAGGCGCCCTGTTTAGTTTTCCTTTAAGGAAATATAACCGGAAGGGAGTTTTCGCTTGCCGTCCCGCAGGGAAGCGAGCAGCTGATCTTCCATCAACTCGAAGTTCCTGGCTTTTCTGCGCAGAAGCGCCAAAAACTTATTATAGACCCAGAAGGAGTAAACCAGCACGTTGTTTACTTTTCCAAGCTTTGCCTTCGTGGTGTGTGCATAGTGCCTGCCGCCTATCATGGTTTTTTTGCCGGCGCGGATATAGTTGATTAAGTCTGTTTCGCAGGCAATATCTTCCTGCAGAACCGTGTAGCCGAGTCCCGCGCAGTCTTCTTTGTGGGAATCGCTGCCGCCAAAGCAGGGAAGGTTATATTTTTTTGCCAGCGCCATGGCACGCATATTGGAATCGGCATCTTCGCAGGCGTTATACCCTTCCACAAAATCGAATCTGCGGTAGACGAGTTCGGAAAACCTCCCGCGCAGCGTGTTGCAGATACTTAGGAAACGCTCGCCGCAGGGATGGGCAGGACCGAGGATGCCGCCGTAAAAATGCACGATCTCGATGAGCAGGAGCAGGGGCAGCCCGCGAAGCTCTAAAATCGGGAGGCTGACACCGGTGGGCATAATGACCAGAATATGCCCGGCGTTTAAGGTGTCGTATTCGATGCCTTTGAGGACGACAAAGTCCTCCGGTTTGTTTTTCAGTTTCTTATAATAACGGTAGGCTTTGTAGGAGTTGTGATCTGAAATCAACATTCCCTGAAAGCCTTTTTCTTTTAGAATCGCTATATTTTCCAAGAGAGCCAGCTTTCCGTCCGGAGAGCCTTCTTTCGTGTGACAGTGCATGTCCAACTTCATGATTTTTCCCCATCTATTGTTTTTCCCTATCTATTCTACCCCTTTTTCAGCGGAAATTCCACTGGTTTTTTTAGGCTGTAAAAAGGAGGGGCAAAAGACAATGTTTTTTAGAAGCATAACCCGGGCGATGCGTCATATATTGTAATGAGACAAGGGGGGATGCAGATGTGCGAGGAGGAGGTTCTTAGGCTCTTTCCGGAGAAAATCAGAGGCAAATGGAAAGAAGTGGCAGGGCAGGCAGAGAAACTGCAGGAGATCAGGCTGAGAGCGGGTAAACCATTGACTATATTAGTCGATGAAAAGGAGCGTTTTGTCGATCCCGGAGGGCGGATCGTGGACAGGCAGGAGGCGGCGGCGAGACAGGAGAGTGCGGAGCTGGAAGAAATCTTGAAGCATTTATGCCAGTATTCCATCTATGCCTTTGCGGATGAAATCAGGCAGGGATTTTTGACCGTACAGGGCGGTCATAGGATTGGTTTGGCGGGGCAGGCGCTCTTAGACGGGGAAAACCGCATCGTCAATCTGAAATACATACGATATCTCAACATCCGCATCGCGCATCAGGTCAAGGGGGCTGCCGATCCGCTGATTCCGTTGCTTTATGAGAGGGGCCGGGTGGTGAGCACGCTGCTGATCTCTCCGCCGGGCGGCGGCAAGACGACGATGCTGCGGGATATCATCAGGCAGATTTCAAATGGGACAGCCTATGGGAGAGGGATCAACGTGAGTGTGGTGGATGAACGTTCAGAGATTGCGGGCAGCTTTTTGGGGATTGCCCAAAATGATGTTGGCACCCGCACGGATGTGTTGGATGGATGTCCCAAAGTGGAGGGCATGATGCGCCTTATCCGTGCGATGTCACCGCAGGCGCTGGCAGTGGATGAGTTGGGCGGCATTGAGGATATGCAGGCACTGCGGATGGCGAACGGGTGCGGATGCAGGCTGCTTGCTACGATACACGGAAGTTCTTTGGAGGAAGTGCTGCGTAAAAGTTACATGCGCTATGCGGCGGAAGAAGGACTGTTTGAACGGTATATCGTTTTAGACAGGACGGCGGGTGCACGGGGGATCGAGGGTGTCTATGACAGGGAAGGAAAGCCATGTTTAAGGCGATAGGGATCATCTGTATCCTGATCGGCTGTGTCGGTTGGGGAAATAGAAAAATCGGGCAGGAGCGGGAGCGGATCAGACAGCTTCATACCATGCGCCGCATCCTGGAACGGATACGGGCGGAAATTGCGTATGGGAAGCATACGCTGCCGGAAATCTGTCTGATGCTGACAGAAATAAATGACATACGTTATCAAAAGTGCTTTCAACGTATCTATCAGGCGGCGTCTGTGAGCGGAAGCGGACTGCCTGCGTTATGGAAAGCGGAATTTGAGGCTTTTTTGAAAGACCAGCCGCTGCAGGAGGAGGAGCGAGAGCTGTTTGTCGGGCTTCCGGACAGACTGGGATTTCAGGAGGAGACGGGACAAGCCGAAAGCATTGGACGGTTGGAAGAACTTTTGGCACAAAAGGCCGGGTATGCCGAGGAAGGCTGTGAGAATAAGACAAAAATGATACGCAGCGTCAGTATCCTGACGGGATTGCTTTTGACGATCTGGCTGCTGTGATGGGAATGACCGGGGAGGACGAATGAGCGTAAGTTTGATATTCAAGATTGCGGCAGTGGGCATCTTGGTGGCAATATTAAATCAAGTTTTAAAACACAGCGGCAGAGAGGAGCACGCCTTTCTCATCAGCCTTGCAGGGTTAATTCTTGTTTTAACTTGGATTGTTCCCTATATTTATGACTTGTTTGTGATGATGCAGGAGCTATTTGCATTATAAGGAGGAAGATCCGTATGGATATGATAAAGGCGGGAACGATCGGCGTGATTGCCATTTTGTTTGCGGTATCCTTAAAGGCTTATAAAGCGGAGTATGGGCTTTATGTGGCTTTGGCAGTCTGCCTTATCATGTTGGAATATATCATGCGTTATTTTATGCAGATACTGTCCGGGATCGAAGTTTTGCGGGAGTATTTGCAGGATCATTACGGCTACCTTTCCTTGCTGCTTAAGGCGGTCGGGGCGACCTATGCTTGCGAGTTTTGCGCGGGTATCTGCAGGGATGCCGGTTACGGCGGTGTTGCCGGACAAATGGAGATGCTGGGAAAGGTCTATATTCTGTCGATGGGAATGCCGATTTTGATCTCCCTGATGGAGAGCATACAGACCATCGCGGGATAGAGGACGGCGGCCGGAAAGAAGCAGCGGCAAATAATAGGAGAGGAGGAGAGCCATGGGGGCAGGAGAGAGTGCTCTCTTGTGGGAGCAGATGGATCTGGATGCTGTTACGAGGGACTTTGAAAACCTGTTTCCGTCCTTTTCCTTTGACGGGGAAGCGGTGCTTGCAGATATTCTGCAAGGGCAGATTTGGGAGGCATGCAAAAAACTGGGGAGCGGAGTAACAGATGCTGTTCTATTTCAGAAGGGAGAGTATCGAACCCTGTTTTTTACGATTTTACTATTGGGGGTAACGGCAGCGCTGTTTACCGGTTTTGCGGACCTGTTCCGGGATCATCAGGTTTCCGATTTGGCTTTTTATTTTATCTATCTGCTGCTGATTGCAGTGCTCCTAAAATTTTTTACGGCCACGGCGGGAACGGTACAGGAGGTCTTGGGCAGTGTGACGACTTTTATCAAGCTCTATATCCCCACCTATATTCTGACGGTAGGGAGTGCCGCGGGAGTTGCTTCGGCATCCGCTTATTATCACCTGCTGCTGGTAGTAGTCTATCTGATCGAGTGGGGATTTCTGGAGATTCTGCTTCCCGTTGTTCAGGGTTATGTTCTGCTGACGGTGATCAACGGGGTATGGACAGGGGAAAAACTGGCGCTTCTTTTGGAACTCTTGGAGAAGGGAATCTCGGGCAGTATCAAGGTATCGCTTTGGCTGGTCACGGGCTTCAGTTTGCTGCAATCAATGATATCGCCTGTTATTGATTCCCTGCAGTCAGGGACGGTCAAAAAGGCGCTTTCAGCATTGCCCGGGGTGGGCGGACTGACGGAGGGGATGTTTGAGATGGTGCTTGGGAGTGCGGTTTTGGTCAAGAACAGTTTGGGGCTTTATCTGACGCTGATTCTCATTGCGCTCTGTGCCGCGCCCGTCCTAAAAATTGCTCTTACAGCCTGTGTGATCAAACTGAGCGCGGCACTGATCGGTATCATCAGCGATAAGCGTTTGACGAATTGCGTAAGCCGTGTCGGGGAAGGAAATCTGATGCTCCTGAAATTGACATTGACCTGCGTGGGCATGTTTATAGTCCAGGTAGCCATTATCAGTTATTCCACAGGACAGCTTTTGCGCTGAAAAGGAGACAGGTTGGCAGATAATAGGGGTGTATGGAGAAAGAATGCTGCAGAATATCAGAGAAATCGGTATCTTTATGATCGTGGCGCAGGCAGTGGTACACTTTGCGCCGTCTAAGCAATATGAAAAATATATCAAATCAATATCGGGTGTTATAATACTGGTCCTTTTCTTAAAGCCCTTTGTGCAGATGGCAGGAGGACAATGGCAGCTGCCGTCTGCAGTCCTTGAGCGGTTGGAAGAGTCGGTCGGATTAACGGATTTTTCCGCAGCTTTTGCCGTGACGTCAGAGGGCGTGGTGGAGGATGCGGTAGTGAGTCAGATGGAGGAGGAAATCGCAGCTCGGCTGAATCGGGAGCTTGTGGATGACCCCTGTTTGGTGCGTCAGGTAACGCTCACATTGACAAAAGCGGCGGAGGATTCCGCAAAGGAGGGGTTTTCGGTGTTAGCGGTCATGGGAGAACGGACGGTGAACAGCGGAGAAATCGCAGTGAATGAGATTGTTGTCGGGGCACCGCAGACCAAGGAGGATGAGGAGCTGGAAGCATACCGTCTGCGTTTTGCCGGGCTTTTGGGACTGGATGAGGAGCGTGTGGAGGTGAGATGGGATGGGAGAGATTAAAAAGAAATGGCAGCAGTTGACAGGCGGGAAAAAATTCAGGAAGGATCAATGTCTGATTCTTGTTTTGGTCGGTATGCTCCTATGCGTGATCTCTCTGCCGACGGAAAAAGAAAAGTCAAAGTCCAATCTATGGGACACAACGGATGATAAGATACAAAACAAACAAATGTTCGATTCAACGGAGGAGGCAGATAACAGCAGTTATGCGGCACACTGGGAGGAAAAATTGGAGGAGAGTCTTCGTTTTGTGGAAGGAGCGGGACAGGTACGGGTGCTGATCACACTTGCCGGATCGGAGGAGCAGGTGTTGACCAGAGACGGCAAGGAGGAGGTTTCCGATACGCAGGAGACGGATGCGGCGGGCGGAAGCCGCCATGTATCGGAGACGAGACTGGACAGGAGCGTGGTCAGGACCGTGGATGAGAGGGGGAAGGAAGTGCCTCTGGTGGTCAGGACGATAGCCCCTGAAGTGGAGGGGGTCGTGGTCATCGCGCAGGGAGCAGGCAGCGAGCGGGTGCGCAGGGACATAATTGAAGCGATTCAGGTATTATTTGAAGTAGACATGAATAGAATAGCAATAATTAAAATGAAAATAAATAATCAGTGAAGGGGAGAAAAAATTGAAAAATATGATCAAGAAGAACCAGATGATGATCACAGCGCTTGCGATTATGATCGCGGTGGCAGGCTACCTGAATTTTGCGGGGACAAAGGTAACGGATGAGGAGCTGATGAGTGTGAGCGGCGGGGTGGAGACATCGGTATCGACGCAGACAGACACAGAGGCGGATTATGCGGCGCTCCTGGATCTGTCCGACGAGGATATCGAGAAGGCGACCGGCGATATCGAGAGCCTGGACAGCGATGTGACCCTGGCAGGGGACGGCAGTGTGGACGAGGAGCTTGCGCAGGCGCTCGCCGAGGAACAGATGGATGAGGTGCCGGGAGAAGCCGTATTTACCTCGGCGCAGACGACCTCAGCCCTCTCCGGCGCAAAGCTGCAGAAGGAACAGACCCGTATGCAGAATAAGGAGACGCTCTTAGAGATCATCAACAATGCCAATATCAGCGAGACGCAGAAGCAGGATGCCGTGAACAGCATGATCTCCATGACGGATATCGCGGAGAAAGAAACAGCGGCGGAGATTCTTCTGGAGGCAAAAGGGTTTGACGACGCAATCGTCAGCATTGACGGAGAGAGCGTGGATGTGGTAGTGAACACGGCGGAACTGACGGAAGCACAGCGTGCGCAGATCGAGGATATCGTGATCCGTAAGACCGGGGTGAGCGCGGATGCCATCGTGATCAGTACCGTAAGTCCCGATGAAAAATGAGGCGGGAAATAAACTGCTACAAGTGAGTGCATTGCGCCGAGTTTTGTGATACTATAGTAAAGTATGAGATTTTTTAGCATAGGAGGCAAAAGATGAAAAGAGTTTTTCTGATCGTGTTGGACAGTTTTGGCATCGGGGAGATGGAGGATGCGGAGGCATATGGGGATAAGGGAACCAATACCCTGCGCTCCGTTTCCCAAAGCCCCGCCTTTGCCATGCCGAATATGAGGAAACTGGGACTTTTTAATCTGGACGGCGTGGACTGCGGAGAGAAAGTTGAGGCGCCTGCAGCGCGAATCGCCCGTATGAAGGAGGCTTCCAAAGGAAAAGATACCACGATAGGGCACTGGGAGATTGCGGGGATTCTCTCACAAAAGCCGCTGCCCACTTATCCGAACGGTTTTCCGGATGAGGTACTGGAGGCGTTTTCAGCGCGGACCGGCCGCGGTGTGCTCTGTAATAAACCCTATTCCGGCACAGCCGTGATTCAGGAGTACGGCGATGCCCACATGAGTACCGGAGACCTGATCGTGTATACCTCTGCCGACAGCGTGTTCCAGATCGCGGCGCACGAGGATGTCGTTCCGGTGGAGCAGCTCTACGAGTACTGCCGCATTGCCCGGGAGATTTTACAGGGAGAGCACGGCGTAGGCCGCGTGATTGCCAGACCCTTTATCGGTCCCTGCGGCGGACAGTTTACCAGGACGCCCCACCGTCACGATTTTTCGCTGCTCCCGCCGGGGACGACCATGTTGGATCAGCTGAAGGAGGCTGAGAAATCGGTAATCTCCGTAGGTAAGATCCGGGATATCTTTGCCGGGAAGGGCATCACGGAGGGGATCTATACAAAGGGAAATGAGGAAGGAATTGAGCGCACGCTGGAATACTTGAAAAAAGACTTCGAGGGACTTTGCTTCGTGAATCTGGTAGATTACGATATGCTCTACGGGCATCGCAACGATGTGGACGGCTACGCGAAGGCACTCGCCTATTTTGACGGGCGGCTTCCGGAGATCATGAACGGACTGAGAGAGGAAGATGTTCTGATGATCACGGCGGACCATGGCTGCGATCCGGGCTATACGGTCTCCACAGACCATTCCAGAGAGTATACGCCCTTTTTGATGTATGGGAAGCAGGTTGCGCCGAAAAATCTGGGAACCAGAGATACCTTTGCGGACATCGGCGCCACGGTGCTTGCTTATTTTGGAATCAAGCCGGCATTTTCGGGGACATCCATGCTGTAAAGGCCGATTCACAGGCCGGGATACAGAAGTAACAGGAGCACGCAGCAGCTTCGTTTTAGGAGGATAAAATCGTGGGAAACTATGCGGAAGAAATAAACAGGAGAAGAACCTTTGCCATCATTTCACACCCGGATGCGGGCAAGACCACCCTTACGGAAAAATTTCTGCTCTACGGGGGTGCGATCAATCTGGCAGGCAGCGTTAAGGGAAAGGCGACGGCGAGGCATGCGGTCTCCGATTGGATGGAAATCGAGAAAGAGAGAGGTATTTCAGTTACTTCTTCTGTGCTGCAGTTTGAATATGACGGATTCTGCGTCAATATATTGGACACGCCCGGGCATCAGGATTTTTCGGAAGATACTTACAGAACGCTGATGGCGGCGGATTCTGCGGTGATGGTCATAGACGCGTCAAAAGGTGTGGAAGCCCAGACCAGAAAGCTTTTTAAGGTCTGTGTGATGCGCCATATCCCGATCTTCACCTTTATCAACAAACTGGATCGGGATGCAAACGATACGTTCGAGCTTTTGGACGAGATTGAAAAGGAGTTGGGTATCGCCACCTGCCCGATCAACTGGCCGATCGGTTCCGGTAAAAATTTTAAGGGGGTCTACGAGCGGGAGAGCCGGTGCGTGATCACCTATTCGGATACGGAAAAGGGAACGAAAGAGGGACAGGCGACCAGGATTCCCATGTCGGATACGGCTGTTCTGGAGGCACAGATCGGCGGCGATGCGCTGTCTCTTTTGACGGATGAGATTGAGCTTTTGGACGGTGCGAGCGCTCCCTTTTCGTTGGAAGAAGTGCAGGCAGGGGATTTGACACCGGTGTTTTTCGGATCCGCGCTCACAAACTTTGGCGTGGAGATCTTTTTACAGCATTTCCTGAAGATGACGACGACGCCCCTTCCACGCAAGGCGGATATTGGGCTGATCGATCCGGTGGAGAAAGATTTTTCGGCCTTTGTCTTTAAGATACAGGCAAATATGAATAAGGCGCATCGTGACCGTATTGCTTTTATGCGTATCTGTTCGGGGCGGTTTGATGTCAATGCGGAAGTGAAGCATGTACAGGGAGGAAAGGTGATGCGGCTTTCTCAGCCTCAGCAGATTCAGGCATCCGAAAGAAAGATTCTCAGTGAGGCGTATGCGGGGGATATTATCGGCGTCTTTGATCCGGGCATCTTTTCCATCGGCGATACCATCTGCATGCCGGGAGAGCAGTTTGCCTATGAAGGGATTCCCACGTTTGCGCCGGAGCATTTTGCCAGAGTCAGGCAGATGGACACGATGAAGCGCAAGCAGTTTGTCAAGGGTATCATGCAGATCGCGCAGGAGGGTGCGATCCAGATCTTTCAGGAGTTTAATACGGGCATGGAGGAGATCATCGTGGGCGTGGTAGGCGTACTGCAGTTTGATGTGCTCAAATACCGCCTGGAAAACGAATACAATGTGGAGATCAAGTTGGAGAATCTCCCCTATGAGTATATTCGCTGGATCGAGAATCAGGACATTGATCTGGACAAGCTCACAGGTACTTCGGATATGAAAAAAATCAAAGACTTAAAGGATCGTCCGCTGCTTCTGTTTGTCAATCAGTGGAGTATCGGCATGACAGTGGAGAGAAACGAGGGACTGATCCTCTCGGAATTTGGGAAAAGCTAAAGCAGTGTTGCAGGGCTTAGTGCGAGAATGATGGATAACGGATCGAAAGGAGGGTTTCATTATGAAAAAAACAGGTGTTTTGTTATTCTGTATGCTGCTGTTGTCGGGGACCCTTCTTTATCTTTCTTGGAGTCTGCCCAAGAGGGAGAGCCTTCTTTATCGACAGGAGGAAGTCGGCGCCGGGCAGACGGTTGAAAAGCTGCCGGAGCAGGTGCTTGCCCGCACGGACGATGCTTTGCGGGATGCGCAGAAGAACTGTTACGCGTTCGGACGGCTTGGGGAGGAGGAGCAGGATCTTTATCTGGAGATTTTGGATGCCCTGCTCTATTATCGGGAAAATGTGAGGCTGTCAACCTGTGATAAGGAGCTGCTATCCCGGATTTTTCAATGTGTGCTCAATGACCATCCCGAGATTTTTTACGTGGATGGTTACACTTACACCGAGTACACGCTGGGTACGTTGTTAAAAAAGATTACCTTTACCGGAAGTTACAATATCAGCAGAGAGGAAGCGGAGCAAAAACAAGTCCGGATCGATGGTTATGTAAACCAATGTCTCGCAGGGATGCCGGAAGACGCGGATGAATATGAGAAAGTGAAATATATCTACGAGTATCTGATCCATCACACGGACTATGACGCATCGGCAAGGGACAGTCAGAACATCTGCTCTGTCTTTCTGGAGAAAAAATCGGTTTGTCAGGGCTATGCGAAGGCGACACAGTACCTCCTTAATCGGGCAGGGATCGATGCGACCCTGGTGCTGGGACGTGTCATAGGAGGCGAGGGACATGCCTGGAATCTGGTGAAGATTGATGGGCAATACTACTACGTGGACACCACTTGGGGAGATGCGTCTTATCAGGCGGTGGGCAGCAGTTACCCTGCGGGCAAGATACCGACCATCAATTACGATTACCTGTGCGTGACAACCGAACAGATGGAGCAGACACATACCTTCGATAACGTGGTTGAGCTGCCTGACTGTACCGCCACGGATGCAAATTATTATGTGCGGGAAGGCGCTTATTTTGAGGAGTGGGACGAGGAGAGGATCGCAGCGGTCTTTGATGAAAGCTATCGCAGGGGAGAGGCATATGTGACCTTAAAATGCGCGGGGGCGTCCGTGTATCAAAAGATGCGGGGAATGTTGATCGGGGAGCAGGAGATATTCCGGTATCTTGACTGCCGGGGCGGTTCGGTGTCCTATGTGGAGAACGAAAAACAGTACAGCTTAAGCTTTTGGTTATGAGAGATTCGTACGGCGATTACATGGGGAGATGGGACGGAATAGGGCTAGGCAAAAAATAGAAACTTTGATATACTGAAACCATTAAGCCAAACAGTTGAGGAGGACATGGGATGAGCATGGAACAGGGAGCGGAGAAGAACGGGTATGAATTGCAGTCGGAAAGAGCCGGCACCGTCAGAATCGCTGACGATGTGGTGGCGATGATCGCCGCGCTCGCAGCCACGGAGGTAGAGGGGATCGCAGCCATGGCGGGAAATCTCACCAATGAGCTTTTGAGCCGGGTGGGCGTCAGAGGCCTGTCCAGAGGAGCCAGAGTGGAAGTTTCCGGAGAAAAGGTAAAGGCGGAACTTGCCGTTATCATGGAGTATGGCTATAATATCCCTACTACTTGCCAGAAAGTGCAGGCAAAGGTGAAAAGCGCAATCGAGAATATGACAGGCTTGGAAGTGCAGGATGTGAACATCCGCATTGCCGGGATTAACGTGACGAGAGAAAAATAGGATGAGTGACCGGTTATGAGCAGGAGAGAGTTACGGGAACAGATTTTTAAGCTGTTATTCCGAGTGGAATTTAACAAGATGGAGGATATGACGGAACAGGAGGAACTGTTCTTTGAGGAAGAAGGCGCTGCGAAAGATGAAGATGCGGCGTATGTTTCGGATAAATATCATAAAATTTCTGAGAAGTTGTCTGAAATCGACTCCCGGTTAAATGAGAAAGCGCAGGGGTGGGATACCGGCAGGATGAGTAAGGTCGATCTGACGATCTTACGTCTGGCGGTTTATGAAATCTGCTATGACGAGGATGTTCCCACAGGCGTTGCGATCAACGAGGCGGTGGAACTTGCCAAGAAATTTGGGCAGGACGCTTCTTTTGGCTTTGTGAATGGTGTTTTGGCGAAATTTGCGTAAAGGTAGTGTGAGAAGTACTTCTAGCCGCTCACAGCAGAGGCTGTATTCGCAAAAGCAGCATAGCTGCTTTCGAAGTACTAAGTCTCACACAGGAGAATGCCTGAAAACGGCGTTCTCCGCACTGATTTGAGTCGCAGCTAAGCTGTGACACAGAGGTTGGTATGCAGAACATATACACGGTTGCACAGGTTAATTCCTATATCAAGAATATGTTCACACAGGATTTTATGCTGCAGAAAGTGCGTATCCGGGGGGAGGTCAGCAATTGCAAGTACCATTCTTCCGGTCACATTTATTTTACGCTCAAGGATGCTAAGAGTACAATATCATGTGTTATGTTTGCCTCCGACAGAGTCGGGTTACCCTTTCGTATGGCGGAGGGGCAGCAGGTGGTTGCGAGCGGTACGGTGGATGTCTACGAACGTGACGGGAAATATCAGCTCTACGCCAGACAGATCGAATTAGACGGTATCGGCGCATTGTATGAGAGATATGAGCGGTTGAAAACGGAACTTGCGGAGCGGGGGATGTTTGCCGAACAGTATAAACGACCGATTCCCCGTTACGTAAAGAGGCTCGGTGTAGTGACGGCGCAGACCGGAGCGGCGGTCCGGGATATCATAAACATTGCTTCCCGCAGGAACCCTTATGTGCAGATCATCCTCTATCCGGCGATCGTGCAGGGAGATGCCGCGGCGCCCAGCATCATAAACGGTATCCGCGCCATGGAAAGACAGCGGGTGGACGTAATCATTGTGGGAAGGGGCGGCGGTTCGATCGAGGATCTTTGGGCCTTTAATGAGGAGACGGTCGCACAGGCAATCTTTGACTGCCCGATACCGATCATTTCGGCAGTTGGGCATGAAACGGACGTAACGATCGCGGATTTTGTGGCGGATCTGCGGGCGCCTACTCCCTCTGCCGCGGCGGAACTTGCGGTCTGCGATTTTTCGCAGCTGATGGATCAGATGGAAGAATATGCCTATACGATGCGGCATTTGTGCGAGCGGACGATTCGAGCCAGCCGGGGCAGAGCGGAGCAGCTCAGGATGCGGCTCAAATATGCAAGTCCGCTTTCGATGCTGCGCATGAAAAAGACGCAGGCGTTGTCTTTAGAGGAGCGCCTGCAGACGGCTATGGCAGGGCGGCTGCAGGATTCGAGGCACAGGCTGGCGCTCTATGCGGAACAGATGAAGGGACTTTCGCCGCTGGATAAGCTGAGTCAGGGTTACGCTTATGTGTCGGATGCCCATGGAAAAACGCTTTCCTCTGTGGCGCAGGCGGCTGTGGGAGATGAAATCAGCGTCTACGTGAAGGATGGAAGACTGTCAGCCAGAGTGACGGGGACGGAAAGCCGATTATGGGAGAGTGTTGGACAGGCGCGTTAACGGAAAAAAATAGAAGTGAGGTCGCGGATGGCTAAGAAGAAAGAGGAAACGGCAGAAAAAGAACAGGCGTTATCTTTGGAGGAATCTTTTGCACAGATTGAAGAAGTAATCGCGCGTTTGGAAGCGGAGGAAATCACGCTGGAGGAATCCTTTGCGCAATATAACAGAGGGATGGCGCTCCTTGCACACTGCAATGAGACCATTGATCAGGTGGAGAAGAAGGTGCTGAAGATTAACGAGGACGGTGGGCTGGATGAATTTTGACGAGGAACTGGAGAAAAGAAAAAATCTGGTAGAGGAGATCTTGGAGAGGTATCTGCCGAAAGCGGAGGGAGAGCAGCGCATGGTGCTTGATGCCATGCGGTATGCCGTGTCCGCGGGCGGGAAAAGGCTCCGTCCCATCCTGATGGCGGAGAGCGCAGCGCTGTTTGCGGGAGCGGATGAAGTGTGGCAGACGGATTGTGCCGCAGTACCAAAGCCTCCCACAGTAGCGGCGCTGCCTGTGTTTATGGCGGCGATTGAGTTTATCCACACGTATTCTCTGATTCACGATGACCTGCCTGCTTTGGACAACGACGATTACCGCAGAGGGCGGAAGACGACCCATGTGGTCTACGGGGAAGACATTGCCGTGATTGCAGGGGACGGGCTCTTAAATTATGCGTATGAGACGGCGTTTCGTGCTTTTAGCAAAGCGGTAACGATAGAGGACTATCAGCGGGTCGAGTGCGCCATGAACTTATTAGGGCGCAGAGCGGGTGTTTACGGTATGGTCGGCGGTCAGTGTGCGGATCTTTTGGCAGAGAAACAGGAAACACCGCCGACAAAGGAAACGCTGCTTTATATTCACAAAAATAAGACTGCCGCACTGATCCAGGCGGCGATGACCATAGGCGCCGTCCTTTCCGGGGCAGATGAGAAGGCGGTAGAGCAGCTTACGACATGCGCGGAAAATATCGGTGTTGCCTTTCAAATCCAAGACGATATCCTGGATGTGACGAGCAGTCTGGAGGTGCTTGGCAAACCGACCGGGAGCGATGAGAAAAACAATAAGCTCACCTATGTGACGATGCACGGTTTGGAGGAGTCGAAAAGGCAGGTACGGGAACTGTCAGAGGAAGCGGTGGAGATTTTAAGGTCTTTTCCGCAAAAGAACGGATTTTTAGAAACTTTGGTGGAGCGGTTGATTTACAGAGAAAAGTAAGGGGCGCATGATATGTTGCTGGAACAGATTACACAGACGAACGATATCAAACAGATCGCACCGGAAGATTATGGGGTGCTTGCGGAGGAAATCAGGCGGTTTTTGATCGAATCCATCAGCGTGACAGGAGGTCATTTAGGGTCAAATCTGGGAGCGGTGGAGCTGACGATGGCGCTGCATCTCTTTCTGGATCTGCCGGAGGATAAACTGATCTGGGATGTGGGGCACCAATCCTATACCCATAAAATTCTGACAGGACGCAGAGACGGTTTTGTCAATCTGCGCAAGTTTGGCGGAATCAGCGGCTTTCCGAAGCGCAAGGAGAGCGACTGCGACTGCTTTGACACAGGGCACAGTTCTACGTCTATCTCAGCGGGGCTGGGCATGGTCAAGGCAAGAGACATTCAGGGCGGCAAAAATACGATCGTCTCCGTGATTGGGGACGGGTCGCTTACCGGCGGCATGGCGTACGAAGCGCTCAACAATGCTTCCCGCCTGGAGACGAATTTCATCATTGTATTAAATGACAACAATATGTCGATTTCCGAAAACGTGGGCGGTGTTTCCAAGTATCTGAACAATATCAGAACCGCCGACATGTATCTGGATCTGAAGGCGGAGATTTATAAGTCTCTCCGAGGGAAGCCGGGATACGGGGATAAGGTTGTCAGTCAGATCAGACGGGCAAAGAGCAGCTTTAAGCAGCTGGTGGTGCCGGGGATGTTCTTTGAGGATATGGGGATCACCTATCTTGGACCCGTGGACGGGCACAACATTCCCCAAATGCTGCATATTTTCAGGGAGGCAAGAAAGGTCAAGAAGGCGGTACTGGTCCATGTCATCACCAAAAAGGGCAAGGGCTATCTGCCGGCGGAGCGCCATCCGGCAAGGTTTCACGGAGCGGAGCCTTTTGATATTGAGAC
The DNA here is from genome assembly GCA_002361735.1 of Lachnospiraceae bacterium UBA3282. Taxonomy (GTDB): domain Bacteria; phylum Bacillota; class Clostridia; order Lachnospirales; family Lachnospiraceae; genus UBA3282. The sequence goes on from DETS01000036.1 coordinate 21,529, forward strand.
GGGGATTCCCAGCTCACCGAGGACAAAGGCAAATTACACGGATATCTTTTCTACGGTCATGTGCAAGCTGGGACAGCGGGATGAAAAGGTTGTGGCGATCACGGCAGCTATGCCGGACGGCACGGGCTTAAAGCGGTTTCGCAATATGTATCCGGAGCGCTTCTTTGATGTGGGAATCGCCGAGGAACATGCGGTGACCTTTGCGGCGGGGCTGGCGGCTGGCGGCTTAAAGCCCATTGTGGCGATTTATTCCTCCTTTTTACAGAGGGCT
>DETS01000066.1:0-503 GCA_002361735.1 Lachnospiraceae bacterium UBA3282
ACTATTTATATTGATTATGTATTTCAATTTACTCATTTTTTCTTATTGAACATTTTTCCTTATTGAAATAAAAAGGATTCATCGTTTTTGATGAATCCTTTTTATCTTGTAAGAGTCTTTCATATTTTCCTCAATCCAGTCAGACAAAGCATCCTTCCTTACCGTTTTTTTATATCATGTTTCCGTCTTTGACCTGAACGGCGATTTGCCAGTTATCCTCATAAACAATGGTTCCCACGAAATTTGTATAAACCACATCATAAGGTTTTTGATGTTGATCCAAAAGCGCAATGGCGGGCTTTAGCTTTTCGAGCATTTCCGTTGTACTTTCACATTTGAAAAAGGTAATGACCTGTTCCTGATTTTTACAAGGCTCCGGTTCGGGAAGATTCTCTTTGAACCAGGTATCAATTGATAGAAACAGCTCTTTTTCTTTGTCGGTCAATTGCTCATCTCTGATCAGATTCCAACAAAGACTGAATACCCCTTTGGGATACTTTGTA